>NZ_JAUORY010000027.1:0-60673 GCF_030548145.1 Aliiglaciecola sp. 2_MG-2023 | reverse complement strand
CTCTGGCTCTGGCTGTGTTTGGGTCTGTTTCTTGTTATATTGATATGTCTTTGGCTGTGGCAGTGGCTCTGGCTCTGGCTCTGGCTCTGGCTCTGGCTCTGGCTCTGGCTCAACAGGATTTTGTTGGGTTGCAGCTATTTCGTCAACAACTTGGGGCTGTTCAGAAATAGTAACCGGGGAATCAATATCCTGTTCGACACTCACCGTTGCAGCAGCATTCGATTCTAACGCTTTAGGCTGCTCGTCCGAGGATTCGGATGCAGGAGATTCTTGCTTTCCGGTATCTTCTTCACTGACATTCTGTAACGTCTCATCTTGCTCGACAGATTGATTTGATTTTTCATCTTTATCTTTATTGAACCAGCGGAAAAATTTAGACATGCTTTAGTTAATTCTCTTGATAATGTGAGTCTGGAGTTTTGTCTTTATTAATAAACAAAAATCGACTGATATAAAGTTTCTTGATAGCAACCTGACTTTTCAAAAAGTGTGCATGCAGAAAAGCGACTAAAGGTATACACTATCGTCCAATTTTGACAATCATAGCATTTCTTGGATTCATGAAGCGAGGCGTAAAAAAGCAAAATGCCATCACCGGCTCAATCCGGGTGATAAGTGGCAAGTGGCGTGGCAGAAAGCTACCAGTTTTAGCGGCACAAGGTTTACGTCCGACAACCGATCGGACCAAAGAAACCTTGTTCAATTGGTTAATGCCTTATGTAAATGAAAGTCGTTGTTTAGATATGTTTGCTGGCAGCGGCAGCCTTGGCTTTGAGGCACTTTCAAGACATGCTACTAGTGCAACTTTTATTGAGTTAGATAAGGTCGCTGCGCAGTTAATCAGTAGCAATCTAGAAAAACTGCAAGTATCCGAGCAACAAACTAAAGTCATAAATGGGAATAGTCTTGAGGTTTGCGATAGACTAAAAGATACCTTTGATTTAATTTTTATTGATCCGCCGTTTAATGCCGGTTTAGTGCCCAAAGCAATCGATGTAATCCAAGCAAATCACTTAACCGTTACCGAAAGTGTTATTTACATCGAATGTGAAACGCAAAACCAGCACTACCAAGTTCCAGATAATTGGCGCTGTATCAAAGAAAAATCGACTCAGAGTGTGTCTAGTAAATTATTTATTGTGAATTAATCTCAATTCCGATATTCGATACGCCTTCACTGGTCGCCATTTCGCGTAGCACTTTCACACTTTTTGCCCCTTCAGGCATTGCGACTATTTGTTGCACCAATTCATTTTGAAACGCCACTTCCCACTGCATTAATGGGTGCTCTTTTATTTCTTGAGCACTCAACGACTGATCAGATACTAGTTCAACAAATGCTTCGACACTCCCTTGTGATAATTTGGAAACTATCACCGCACCTTGAGGTTCATCATTGGTTATCAGCGACATTATTGCAGCCAAAGAAATTGCCGCATCAATTGCTGGATATACACCGAAGCTATCATGTTCAGCAGCATCGGGAGTCACATCTTCAATTTTTTCCAACTGTAAAGCGAAATTAATTTTCGAGCCCGTACGAGACAACCACTGCCAAATCGATTCCAAAGACTTGTGGAATTGACCTTCATCATCGAATTCAGCTGTTTCGCAGAATAGCTGGAAATTAGGCTTCATACGTTCAGTTAAAGTGGCAGCGTATGCAACGGCATGCCAGCCAGTTAACTCACGAACTTTTTGAAATGTATTTAATTTAGAGGTCAATTGGTCACTCCCAGTGAAAAGTAATTACCTACGCCGTCGAGAAACATTTGTATCGACAACATAATCAAAATCATGCCCATTAAACGCTCAATCGCGATTAAGCCACGCTCTCCAAGAATCTTAAAAAATACACCAGAAAACATGAGAATGCTCGCGGAAACAGCCCAAGCTGAAAAAAGTGCTAACGACCAATCGAACATCCTTAGAGGATCTTGGTTAGCAAGCAATATCAGAGCAGCCAATAACGAGGGACCGGCAATCATTGGAATAGCTAAGGGAACAATAAAAGGTTCCTGCTCAGTTACATCGTCGTCATGGCTCCCTTTATTAGGGAAGATCATGCGAATTGCAATCAAAAATAAGATAATACCACCAGCAATGCTAACCGCTTGTTGTTTCACATTTAGGAAGTCCAACACGGCTTGTCCACTGAATAAAAAGATGAACATGATCAATAATGATAAAACCAACTCTCGCGCTAACACCTTACGACGACGTTTAGGCTCAATTGATTTCAAAATGGACATAAATATTGGTAAGTTTCCTAAAGGATCCATTATTAGAAATAACATTACCGCTGCAGACCAAATATCCATTATACCTCCATCAATTCGAATTTCGCGGCATTGTAAACCTATTTAGGGTATATCCATAATCGAATCCAAAACTATCGTAATTTCATAGGCAACCAAGCTTGAAAATCTAAACAGGCGATAAACTAGCAATATGACAACTTTACGCTTTAATTAAGTAAAAATGCACAATAGTGGAGGCTCCGATGAGTTTAATCAGCGTAACCGAGGTAGCTAATTTTTTAGGAGTAAAAAATCAAAGAGTTGAGCGTTTAGAAAGAGAAAGTCTGTTAACTTCTAAGGCGAAAGATAGTCAAGGTAAACCCTTGTTTGATAGAAACGAAGTGGAAAAATATAAAGAGTTTGCTGAGCGTGTAGGTGGTATTTAAAAGCTAGCTGGTATCTACAAATGATTTAACCAGCAGTTGCTAAACGGTTCACCAATAAATTAGTGAACCCTAAGTCTAGCTGAAAAAGTCACTTCTAAGCGTCTAATAACGCCTGTGCAATTCCTCTTATTCCGATTCCACTGCCACCAGCAGGCATATGACTAGTACCACTGCCATTATAAGCCGCTGCTAAGTCAACATGAATCCAACCTTTACCTTGGTTACCAACAAAACGCGACAAGAATCCAGCGGCGTTTGAAGCGCCACCGGCACCTCCACCTTTTTGTGCACGACTGTTTGCAGTATCAGCAAAAGGTGATGGACATTTATCTTGGTGCCATAACTCTAAGGGAAGCGGCCACACTGGCTCATTTTGTTTTTCTGATTGAATAATAAATTGTTGTAGTGCAGGTTTATCAAGTGAAAAAACTGCATTGTAATCTCCACCGGTAGCAGCAACAGCTGCACCAGTGAGAGTAGCTGCATCAATAATTAAAGGTGCATTGGTTTCACTGGCTGCCATTAAACCATCCGCCAACACTAAACGTCCTTCAGCATCAGTATTAACAATTTCCACTGTCACACCGTTTTTATAGGTTAAAATATCACCCAATTTATAAGCATGCCCACTGACTAGGTTCTCAGCACAACATAAGAATAATTTAACCCGCTTGTTCAATCCTTGCATGATGGCCAGTCCAAGTGCACCAACTACCGTTGCCGCCCCGCCCATGTCACACTTCATGCTCAACATGCCTTCACTACTTTTCATGCTGTACCCGCCACTATCAAAAGTAATTCCCTTACCCACTAAAGCCGCAGCTACAGCTGCATTTTCATCACCGCTGGGGTTGTAATCAACTTCTAATAGAACCGGGGGTCGTTCACTGCCTCGGCCAACGTTATATATGCCCACCCAGCCAGCTTTTGCCAACTCTTCACCGACACAGTATTTTACAGACACTTTGTCACCAGATAGCTCTGTTAGCCAGTCTACACTGCGTTTAGCCAATTCTTCCGGTGAAAGTTGTTCAGGCGTTTCATTGACTAAATCGCGGGTAAAACACAGCGCAGCGTAACGTTTTTCTAAGCTTTCTTTGTCACTATTTTCTAACCATTTAATCTCAGCAGCATTGCGTGCTCGACGATAACTAAATGCCAATGCCCATTGTTGTTCTTCACTCCAATCTCCAGATAAAGTGACGCCAGACAGATTCATTCCATCCAGTTTACGGGCAACCACCGCAATTTTGGACAATTGAGTATCCGTAGCATCTTTAGGGTTTAAGTGAATGGTGGCGGTTTCTGCAGCAAAACTAACTAATGCATTATCTCCCCAATGGGCTGAAGCGGGTTGATAACTGAGTTCGACTAAAAGATGTGACATACTGGTTTCCTTTTTCTTTGGCATCCATGATTAATTAGACTAAATCATGGAACAGTGTGCGCAGTCTAAAGCGCATGATATGAGAGGTAATATGCTGTTCCCCACTCCACTTATCAAGGGTAAGTTAATAAAACGCTATAAACGATTCTTAGCTGACGTGGAACTTTCTGATGGTTCAATCGTCACCGCTCATTGCCCAAATACAGGTGCCATGACGGGTTGCGGCGACCCCGGCTTTGAAGTGTGGTTAAGTCCATCGAATAACCCTAAACGGAAACTCGCATACACTTGGGAGCTAAGTAAAAATCACCAAGGCGACTGGATAGGGGTCAATACCCACAATGCGAATAAATTAGTTGCCGAAGCTTTTGCCCAATCAAAAATCAAAGAATTAGCTGAATACCAAGGGATTAAACCAGAGGTAAAGTACGGAGAAGAAAATAGCAGAATAGATTTTATGTTAACCTCTGACAATCTGCCCGATTGTTATGTTGAAGTAAAATCAGTTACATTACTGAGGGACGGGATTGGTTATTTCCCTGATGCAAAAACCCAACGGGGCAGTAAACACTTACGTGAACTAATTGTCATTGCTCAAGCTGGGAAACGCGCTGTATTGTTGTTTTGTAGTCAGCATACTGGCATCAAAAATATCCGAGTTGCTACCGACATAGATCCGGAATATTCGGCGACTTTACAAGCAGCAATGGCTGCGGGCGTACAAATTATCGCCTACGGCTGTAAAATCTCTGAAGAAAAACTACAATTAAATCAGCAACTAAGTTTCGATCTGTAAAAAAAAGGTTGATTTTTTATCTAAGGAGTCTATGTTTGCGAGTCGTAAAAAACAGCTCACCGTTTTTTATTCAAAAAAATTGGTATTTACTAGGCCAATTTTACCGCTGATAAGCGTAACAGTTACATATATTCGACCAAGCCTAATTTGCTAGGATAATAGCAATCTGCTATATATCCTCATTCGCTAAACAACGTTTGTGTCGTAGTGTAGGAGAATTGGCACATGCCAACTGGAAAAGAAAAAAGTTTAGGATTAATAGCACTAGCTGGTCTAACTCCTTATCAGGAGAAAGACGGCGAAGAGTATATGAACGATGCTCAACTCGAGCATTTCCGTAAAATATTGTCAGCATGGCGCTCTCAACTTCGCGAAGAAGTAGATCGTACTGTTCACCATATGCAGGATGAAGCGGCCAATTTCCCAGATCCAGTAGATCGAGCGGCTCAAGAAGAAGAATTCAGCTTAGAACTTCGTACCCGCGACCGTGAACGTAAGTTAATCAAGAAAATTGAAAAAACGTTAAAACGAATTGAAGAAGACGACTTTGGTTTTTGCGATGCATGTGGCATTGAGATTGGTGTAAGGCGATTAGAAGCTCGACCTACCGCTGATTTATGTATCGATTGTAAAACCCTAGCTGAAATTAAAGAAAAACAGCTACAAGGTTAATTTTTTTAAGTCGATTCCAAAGCCGCTAACCTGCGGCTTTTGTTGTTTCTAGAGCGTTAACTTTACGTTGGTGATTATTTATGAACCAAACAAGTTATATCGGTCGATTTGCACCAAGTCCATCTGGGCCACTGCATATGGGCTCATTAGTGACCGCTCTGGGAAGTTTCTTGCAAGCCAAAGTGAATAACGGCAAGTGGCTACTACGCATTGACGATATTGATCCGCCAAGAATCATGGCTGGCGCAATAGAAAGTATTCAGTTGACGTTAAAGGCCCATGGTTTGATTTGGGATGACGATGTCATTTTGCAAAGTCAAAACAGCCAATATTACGAACATATTTTATCGCAACTCAGTCGCCAAAATTTACTTTATCCTTGTGAATGCACACGAGCGCAAATCAAGGCTATTGGCGAATTCTATAGCGGCACTTGTCGAGATAAAAAACAGATACAAGCCCCATATTCCCTTCGGATAAAAAACCAATTTAACATATCGCAGATAAACGATGTTCGATTAGGACAACTCGAAGTAAATAGTAACGCAACCCAAGAAGATTTTATTGTTAGGCGCAAAGATGGATTGTACGCCTACCACCTAGCATCTGTGGCTGATGATATAAATTTAGGCGTTACCGAAATAGTTAGGGGAGAAGATTTAATAACGGCCACAGCATGCCAGTGGGCGTTATTTAAGACCTTGGGCAAGGCTCTGCCTCAATGTTTGCATTTACCATTGGTCAGGTCAGCTGACGGGCGCAAATTCAGTAAACAAAATCATGCGCCGGCATTGAATCTTAATAAAACAGAAGAAAACCTCATCGTCGCCCTGGATCATCTTAATCTACCTGTCCCTAAACATATTCCACAACAGACTCAGGCTATTTTAGATTGGGCAATTCAAGCTTGGGCTGATTCGACTCCATAAGTTGATAGAAGGCGCTAGTCACCCCGTTAGTCCAACCGAATCCATGCTGTACCTCGTACTCACCACCTTGCGCAACATGGTCAATTTCTTTGACGTTATATTTTTCCATTAAACTTCCATGGGCCTGAAAATAATGTTCTACGTTAGCGAGCCAGTTTTGCATGATCCGTGTCGCCAATTCATTCTGTTGGTATTGCTGTAACCCTTTAACAGCAAACCAATGTAATGGCGCCCAACCGTTTGGTGCGTCCCATTGCTGGCTACTTTGACACAAAGTGGTAAGCAAACCTCCAGCACATAGAAATTCGTTTTCCAATCGACTGGCCACGGCTTCGGCCTGTTCATGATTGGCAAGGTTAACGAATAGAGGCAACACACCGGCAAGAGACATCACCGCAGATTGACTGGTTGTTTTCAGATTAAAATCCCGATAGAAGTTATCTGTAGAATCCCAAAAGTAAGATTGTATGGTTACTTTACGAGTTTCCGATTTTTGCTGGTAAAGCTGACTTTTACTTTTTTGCCCTAACAAGTCCCAATACTGACTCAATAACACTTCAAGCTGATACAGCAAACAATTGAGATCAACAGGGATAATATCGGTAGTTTGGATACTTTGCAGATCTTCTGTATCCGCTAACCAGCGCGAACTGAAATCCCAACCTGATTCGCATGCAGCACGAATATGCCGATAGAAAGTGGATTTTTCATGGTCTTTTTTATGCTCAGCAGAATCTATATCCTCAGCATAAGATTCAGCTCGAGGACAAGCTTGCTCATCCCAATAGCGATTCAAAATCCCGCCATTTGGCATTCTGACTGAACGACGATGAGTTTGAAAAGGTTCACTCAACTGTTCAGCACCCGCCATCCAAAACGCATATTCAGAATCCATGGCTTCTACGCATTCCTTAAGAAAGTCTAGATCCTTATAGTTGCCCTCAGACTTGAACAGCATGTCTACCATTAAGCCCAATACTGGCGGTTGGGAGCGACTAAAATAATAACTGCGATTACCATTGGGAATACAGCCAATATCTTTCTGCAATTGAATAAAATTTAACACCATCGATTTGACTAATTCTTTGCGTCCAGAACTGAGCAAACCTAAAGAAGTGAAATAACTATCCCAATAATATATTTCCCTAAATCGACCGCCCGGCACCAAATAAGGAAACCGCAGTGGCAAAAGAGAATCTTTGCTATCGACATCTGGCTGCTTTTGTAAAAGTGACCATAAAGCTTCAATGTGTTCAGCAACGGTTTGATAACGAACATTTTCGGCCAGCTTTATCGGTTCGGGAAAGCTAAAATATTGCTCAACAAACTCCGCCAATTTGAAATGACCAGATGCTGATTGCTGTTCATATTGTTGGTAAATTTCATCCCAATCGGTTTTAGGCGTGGCATCTGCAAAGTGTTTACTGTCGGTAAACAGACCCGATGTTTGGACCTGATGAAATAATGCGCTGCTGAAAAAAGCCAAGCTTTGCTCAAAATTACCAGCGGTTTGACGTCCTATTAAAGTGCTCATGCGGCCTCTTCTATGTCGCGGCTTGAAAAAGGTGAAATTCGACCAGTTGAGCGTTTGAATAAAAATAGCGTGATTGCAATCAGTGCCATCGGTATCAAAGATAAATAAAACGCGCGTTGACCACCAAAAGACTCAAATACAATGCCGGTAATTATCGACCCTGTTGTTCCCCCAAGGGCGGAAAAGACCACGATTAATCCGGTCATGGGCGCATGCAGTGCTTTTTCTAGCGAACTTAACATCACTGAATTGATAACCGGATAAATAGGTGCCATCAGTATCCCCACAAGAGGTAATAAGTAGGCAGCGAGTGGTGCATCAAAGACGCTGGAGATAGTGCTGATTTGGCCAGCATTTTGAACTGCATTGGCCATCGGCAGACACAGCAACATCAATATGGCCATAAAAATTAAACAGATATTCAAAAACTTGTACCAATTCATGAAACGCAAAACTTGTCCTGCCAATAAACGTCCTATGGCGATAGCAGCGGCAAAAATACTGGTAATCTGAATACTGACATCTAAAGGTAAGTGCAATATTTCGTTGTTAAATGTAGGTAACCAAGTACCTATTCCCTGTTCAATTAAAACGTAAAAGAAAATGGATAACACAAATACCAAAACCAGAGGTCGGTAGGTGAGCTTAATCATCTCCATAAAATCGTCGATCAGGGGTCTAGTAAGTTCAGCTTTTGGCGCTTTTTTTATCGGTGAAAAAAGCACGGCTAATGCGGTTAAAACAGTGAATCCAGCAAGCCAATAATATACTTCCATCCAACGCAAAGAATGGGGAGCTTCTGCATCGATAAATCCGCTAAATAACCAGTAACCTGACAACACCCCCAGCATAAAAATACCTTCAATGGTATTCAGCAGTGATGCATGGCTTTTAGTATCATCTGACAACTGACCGACGATGCTATAAACCGAAACTTTAATTAGCGCGAAAGCCGTTCCGATACAGGCAAATAAAATTTGGATCATCATAAAGTCGGCAAACAACGGAGTGAGCGCACAGACCGCAGCAACCAATATTAAGGCTGCCATCATCGCCAGTTTGTAACCCACTCTAGGCACAAACGCTGCAATGGCAAAAGACACAAAGGCAATAGAAAGATCCTTGAATCCTTCTAAAGAACTGGCGATGGGCTTGCTGATATCGAAACTATTAATCGATTGTAGAATGACCGTCCCTACACTATTGAGCAAGATAGCAAAAATAAAATAACAAGCCGCAATGGCAAATATGGTCATAAATCTGGGCATTGAAATCACCATTAATGGCTATAATTTTGCTCCAAGTTAAGCAATTGATTAACTTCGAGCACTGTTGTGAAATAACGGATATTAGCGATACTCGATTACACCTAAATAACCTCATTAGTCATCTTCTAACATGCTCCATGAAGTGTCATTAACTCAATAAGTGACGCTAATCTTTGTTAAACATATGTAAAAATGCAATCGATTGCAATTATTTTTTATTCGGGTCTATAATCAGCCTAGATAAAAATAAAGTGGTGCGTAGCCAATGTTAAGCCGATTCGGAATGTTGGATGAATTCAGGTAATGATATTTTGCATCATTTAACCTGCAAGCTAACATCAATAGGGTGTACAATAGTGAATAGTATCAAAGCATTAAGAGTTTTCCTCTCTACTGAAATATCTATTTCGATGGAATTGCCATGAACTGCAGTATTTGGAGATAGTCATGACAAAAAAAGTTCGTTCGCTTTCCGATTTAGCAAAACTCGCTGGGGTTTCAGGTTCAACTGCTTCTAGGGCGCTGAATAACAATAAGTTAATTAGTGCAAAAACCCGCGAGAAAATACAAAAGCTCGCGGCAGCTCACGATTTTAAGATTAATACCGCGGCCCGAAACTTCCGATTGAAAACCTCTAACACCATTGCCGTTATGATTATTAAAAGCTCCGAACATGATCAATCTTTTACTGACCCCTTTGTATTGAATATCGTTGGCATTATTGCCGATGAGCTAAGTCGTCATAAATACGATCTGTTATTGGTGTCCCACAATATTGCTCAAACCAGTTCTCTAGATGATTATTTTACGATGAACCGCGCTGACGGACTGATTGTGTTTGGTCAGGGTGACGATATGGATGCATTTGATAAACTAATAAATCATCAAAAGCCGATAGTGGTTTGGGGTGGTCAATCAAAGAACAGCGACTATGTGACTGTTGGTACTGACAATTTCATGGGTGGGGAATTGGCTACTCAACATTTAGTCAAACAAGGATGTCAGAATATTGTCTTTTGTGGCATGCGTTCCTTTGAAACAGGTTTGCGTTTTGCAGGTTATCAACAGGTTTTGAAAAATGCACAATTGCAACAACCCAATCCGTTAGACATCCACTTTACCTTTGAAGATGCCTACAAAGTAACCTTAGCCTTATTGAAAAATAATCAGTTTAATTACGACGGTATAGTCGCGGCCAGTGATTCAATAGCCTTAGGTATGATGCGAGCATTGAACGAACAAGGAGTTAGTGTCCCCGAGCAAGTGGCAATAGTGGGATATGATGACATTTCAGTGTGTGCATTCACACAACCATCACTAAGTTCGATTCATCAAGACACCCAAAAAGGCGGGGAAGCTTTGGTCTCTGCTTTACTGGATTTACTCAACAAAAAGCCTGTTGACTCTGTGGTGCTAGATACCCAATTAATGATACGAGATTCTAGTTGTCGTAAATTAAACTAGACATAATTTAGATGTATTAGTTGTATTCACAGCCAATTTACTGGCAACTAGCTATATCAACAGATAGAAAATACTCTTCATCCAGTATATCATTGCGCGCCATTAAAATTATTTGTGTTATCAGGAGCCAACGCATCATTTCTCGAGTGATCAAAAAGGTCAAAAATGCTTTGACAAAAAACGCTGACGAATACCATTCGGATTTACTCAATCCGAAGGTTATCACTCGCGGTGAGCATGGCATTTCTAGAAAAGGTATCAGTGATAATGCCCTGAAAGTATTGTACCGCCTAAATGGCGCTGGATTCGATGCATACTTAGTAGGCGGCTGTGTACGTGATCTTATTATGGGACTGCAGCCAAAAGATTTTGATGTCGTTACCAATGCCACTCCTGATGAAGTCAAAGCGCTATTTAGAAACTGTCGTTTAATTGGCCGCCGATTTCGTTTAGCCCATGTCGTTTTTGGTCGTGAAATTATTGAAGTAGCCACATTTAGAGGCCATCACCAAAACTCGGATGACGAAAAAGGCAAAAAACCTACAGAGGTGCTAGGCAAACAAAGTCAAGAAGGTCAAATTCTCAGAGACAACGTTTTTGGCAGTATTGAAGAAGATGCAGAACGTCGCGATTTCACAGTAAACGCGATGTATTACCGCGTCACCGACTTTACGGTGACCGACTTTGCCAATGGCATGCAAGCAATCAAAGACAAACGTTTAGAGCTGATTGGTGACCCTGAAACTCGTTATCGTGAAGATCCGGTTAGAATGTTACGGGCAGTGCGATTTGCAGCCAAACTGAATATGCAAATCAGCCAAGAATCCGCCGCTGCAATTCATCAATTAGGCAGTTTATTAAACAATATTCCGCCTGCTCGCCTGTTCGAAGAAGTTATTAAACTGTTTATTTCCGGACAAGGTTTAAGAACCTTTGAATTAATGCAGGAATATGATCTTATCCAACCGTTATTCCCACAATTGGCGCCCTTGCTAAAAGGCAGCGACAGTCGTGAAAATCAGTTTATTAGAAAAATGCTGATGAATACTGATAACCGGATTAATACCGGTCAAAGAGTAACCCCCGCATTCATGTATGCCGCATTTTTATGGTATCCAATTGAAGAACACTGTCAAAAGCTCATGGACGAAGCAGGTTTGAATCATTTCGATGCATTCAATATCGCGGTCAACGATGTGCTTCACCGACAAATACAACGCATTATGATCCCCAAACGTTTTTCCAGCATGATGCGAGAAATTTGGCTTTTACAATTGCGTTTACCAAAGCGTTTCGGCCGCAGAGCCTATCAAATGTTAGAACATGCCCGTTTCCGTGCAGCCTATGACTTTTTGCTGATTCGTGGACAAATTGAAGGGGGTAAACTGCTTGAGTTAGCTGATTGGTGGACTGAGTTTCAAGAGGTTAGCCCAGATAAACGCAAACAAATGTTAGTTAAACTCCGAGAAGCTGAAGGCGGGCCCGCTCGTCGCACTCGCCGCCGTCCCAAAAGTAAGAAACCCAGCGCCTCCTAATGCAACCCGTAATTAGTTACATAGGTTTGGGTAGCAATTTAGCCGAGCCTGATCAGCAACTGCAACAGGCGTTGCGTGCAATTGACGGTCTCAAAGACACGCACATAAAACAATGCTCAAGTTTTTATGCTAGCAAACCTATGGGCCCGCAAGATCAACCTGATTATGTGAATGCTGTGGTATCAATAGCAACACGATTAGCGCCTTCGGAATTACTCTCCAGCTTACAAACAATTGAACTGACCCATGGCAGACAGCGGAAATCCGAACGCTGGGGACCTAGAACCCTAGATTTAGATATTATTTTGTATGGCAATGAACAAATTCGAAGCGAAGATTTAGTCGTGCCCCATTACGGTATGAAAACACGGGAATTTGTACTATACCCGTTACGTGAGATAGCTCCTGAACTCGTGTTACCATGTGGTGACTCTTTAGTTTCTATACTAAAAAGCGTACCTGAAAATGGGCTCGAAGTAATCAGAACAAATGTGACATGGAAATAATCAAAAGTGAGCAACCATCTAATTTTGTTGCACTTTTCAGTTAGCAGAGGTGATTATTATGACTAAGAAAGTAACTACGTCAAGCTTGTTTAAAATGAAACAAGAGAAACAAAAAATCACAGCGCTAACCGCTTATGATGCCAGCTTCGCCAAGCTATTTGACGAGCAAGGTGTTGATGTGATTTTGATCGGTGATTCACTGGGCATGGTGCTGCAAGGCTGCGACGATACCCTATCTGTTACCATAGATGATATCGCTTACCACACGAGATCCGTTCGTAAAGGAACAAGTCGTGCTTTTGTGGTGGCCGACATGCCATTCATGACATATGCAACGCCAGAACAAACCTATGCCAATGCTGCCACTCTAATGGCCGCTGGCGCTAGCATGGTTAAAGTAGAAGGCGGAGACTGGCTGATTGATACCATTAAGGGGCTAAACTTGCGTGGCGTGCCTGTGTGTGGCCATTTAGGCCTTACTCCACAGTCAGTGCACGTTTTTGGTGGATTTAAAGTCCAAGGTCGTGGCGACTTGCAAGCAGAACGATTGTTCGAACAAGCTGAAGCATTGGCACAAGCCGGTGTTCAGATGTTGGTTTTAGAGTGTGTCCCAGCTCCTTTAGCTGAGAAAATTAGCAAGGCAATTAATATTCCTGTAATTGGTATAGGCGCCGGCGCGCATACCGATGGTCAAATCTTAGTAATGCACGACATGTTTGGCATTAGTGCCAATTACATGCCCAAGTTTTCTAAAAACTATTTAGAAATCACCGGGGATATGCGCGAAGCAGTTAAGGCCTATATTGAAGAAGTGCAAAATGGCGTTTTTCCAAGCGCAGAACATAGCTTTAACTAATAGCTAAGAATATACAGGACACATTATGCAGCAAATTAGTGATATAACACCGCTTAGAGAAATACGCAGAAAATGGCAAAACGATGGTAAAACCATTGCGTTTGTCCCCACCATGGGAAATTTACATAAAGGGCACTTACACCTTGTCGAGCAAGCCAAAAAGCATGCAGACATAGTGGTAGTGTCTATTTTTGTCAATCCATTACAATTTGGACCTGATGAAGACTTGGCCGCATACCCACGCACTATGCAACAAGATATGGCCGCATTAGAAGCCTTAGGGGTAGATGTCCTTTTCACCCCAAAAGCAGAAGATATTTACTCTCGAGGTTTGGAAAAGCAGACTTTTGTAGAAGTGCCCGGCTTGTCCTATATGATTTGTGGAGCGAGTCGTCCCGGCCATTTTCGTGGTGTGGCCACCATAGTGTGTAAATTGTTTAATATGGTACAACCAAATATGGCGTTTTTTGGTGAAAAAGACTTTCAGCAATTACAGGTGATTAAAGCCATGGTCACTGACTTATCAATGAACCTACAAATCTACGGTGTACCAACGGTTAGAGAGGATGATGGCTTAGCAATGTCGTCACGCAACAACTATCTAACTGAGTCTGAACGAGCAAAAGCCCCAGCACTATATAGTTGCTTACAGAAATTGAGTGAAAACATTCAACTCGGGCGACGAGATTTCAGTAATTTGATTCAGCAGTACACTGAAGAACTTAACAATGCAGGATTGAAAGTAGATTATATTGATATTCGTTCCGTGGAATCATTATTGAGTCCCGGTCATGAAGAGACCGAGTTGGTTATTTTGGCAGCCGCATTTTTAGGAAAAACCCGCCTGATCGATAATATTCAAGTGACACTTGAGTAAAATAGAACTAACCAACAGATCTTTTTGACTGTAAAAGAGCTTGATTCTCAAGCTCTTTCCAAGTTTCTGTACGCTTCGCAATATCCAACTGTTCTTCTAATATATTTACCAGATCTTGGTCAGTGGTTAACGGGTTAGCTAATACTACGCGAAATACGGTGAGAAGCTTGGTACCGTAATTTTCAACCGTTAAGCGTGTTCGAGAAACAAAGGATTTACCCGCTTCACGCTGTTGCTTTTGCACTGTGACATTTAATCTGTCCAACATTTCACTTTCGATATCACCATGAGCATTCACCATAGCTGGTTTTACCCGATAAGTTAAAAGTGACAGAGTAGGTGCAGTAATCAACTCAAAATTATCATGTTGGTCAATCAGAGAGGCAAAACGTTGGGCTTTTTCGATACTTTGGTCAATGAGTAACTCATATCCCTCACGACCGAATATATTAAACGCCGAGTAAACCATCATTGCCATGCCGTTACGCGAACCTTCTAATGTGGTCGCACCTAAATCTTTAGAGCCGGCTCGTAAAATATATTGTGCGTGATGTCGCACCGCATTACTGTCTTCAGGGTTTTTAAACACCACAACACCTGCCCCCATAGGAACATACATTTGTTTGTGAGCATCAAGGGTGACTGAGTCTGCTTTGTGTATACCTTTGAGTTTCATTTTATTGCGGTTGGAGAATAAGGTTGCTCCTCCCCAGGCGGCATCCACATGGAAGTGACAGTTTAATTCTTTGGCGACATCGGCCAATTCATCTAGGGGATCAACGTGGCCTGTTTCTGTGGTGCCCGCAATCCCAACAATGGCTAATAATTTGTTTCCACGCTGTTCAAACTGTCGTCCTACTTTCAATGCGTCTTCAGGGGATAAACGTTGACTTTGGCTATCGACGGTCAGCATTTGCTCACGTCCTAAACCTAGAATATCTACGGCTTTAGAAAGTGAGTAGTGTCCTCGCTTGGAAGAGAGAATCCCCATATTGGCATAGCCATAATGTTTTAAACCCGCGGCTAAGCCTTGTTTTGCAACGCCTCGAAAATTTCCGTCGGCAGCTAACGCTTTGTTACGAGCGACCCAGAGCGCGGTAATATTGGCAATGGTTCCACCTGAGCAAAATGCGCCAAGGGAATGTTTTGCACTGTGCAAATGGGTTTTATAAAAAGATTCTGACTCGTTATAAACCAATTCATGCAACATGCCGACAACTTGACGCTCCAAAGGCGTAAACGCTTTGGAAGTTTCAATTTTTACTAAGTTTTGATTCAACCCCACCAGCAGCTTTGCTAAAGGTAAGTGGAAGTACGGCAAAGCAGACGTCATATGCCCAATGAACGTTGGAGCATAAGTATTCACTGAATTGGCGACGACTTTTTCTAACAGCACCTCTGCATGTTTAGAGACAAATTCAGGGGATTCAGGCACTTTGTATTCCTGAAAATTTTGCTCAATATCTTCAAGAGATTTCGCGGTAGTTACAACATGTTGGGAAAGAAAATCCGACAGATTATCTGACAAATGCTCTTCTATTTGCGCGAGTTTGGAATCTTTACCTTCAGGCTTGGTAAATACACGGAACATATGCTCCAAACTGGCAGTCGCTTTACCCACTCGTTGTAACCTCATATGAAAACTTTCAGACGCGGACTTTAGCGCAAATCTGCCACTTCGCCAAATATAAAGCATCCTAAGTTAATAAAAAGTACAGTTTTTTAACAAATCTCAGGAAGTTTCATTTTCTGAACGGAAAAAGTGGTGCTATTGTTGTAATTCCGAGCAAGCCTTATTTATTGATTAAAATAAACCGACGCTCAGAAGTCATAATGCTGTAACGAGGACAATTATGCACATACAAGAAGTCACGGATAATTTTAGTCTGGATAGAATAGTTCCTTTCTTCCAACCTATAATGGACATATCTCAGGAAACGGTTTGGCGTTTTGAATGCCTCGCCAGATTAGTCACTCCAAGTGAACAAACCTTTCTGCCAAGTGAGTTCTTACATGTTATTGAACAACAAGAGTCCGTTGTACAATTGACTGAAACGATTTTGAATCGTAGTGCAAACTATTTTAGAGATCTGAACGCGGCATGGAACATCAATATCAACAAACAAGATATGCTCAATCCAGATTTATTCAATACACTATCAGAAGCGCTTCACGACTACCCTAATCCTAAACGGGTTGGCTTGGAGTTAACGGCTGCTGTAGTGCTTGAAAATATAGATGATTTCCAGTCTTTCGCTGCCCAGTGTCGCAGGTTAGATATCGCCATATACATCGATCACTTTGGTGCTACACCAGGCAATATCAACAGCATCTTAAATCTGCCGGTTAACGGTATAAAGATAGCTGGCGGACTGATTTCTCAGTTAATGGAAAATCAACAAACCTATGAATTTGTAGAACACTTTACGGGTCTGGCAAAAGAGAAAGAAATAAGTGTTGTAGCAGTGCATGTGGAAACTTGGGCAACCTTAGAAAAGTTAAAAGAATTAGGCATTCGATATGCCCAAGGCTACTATTTTAGCGTTCCAAAACCGAATTGTTAGACTGAGGTTTATCCGCTTAAAATCAACAAACAGCGCCGCGAACTAAATAACGCGGCAGCCTAATCAATTACAGGTGACTAACAACCTGCCAACTTTGTTGCCCACTGGCCCAATATTTTCGCTCAAACGGGGTTTGTGGCTCAGCGCTATGATAAGGACTCACAGCGGCCGACTTACCCGCAGTATTTAACGCAACCGCAAACTCTTGGATGTAAATTTGCCAATTACTTCTCACCTCTAATATTCCACCCAGTCCAACTATGTCTTTAAATGCAGCGCAGGCATGCCACCTTCGCTGCACCTGAGATGATTTGGGGTAGGGGTTGGGATACAGTAAAAAATGATGACTCAATTGCCATTGGGCGGAATTAGCCAAGCGCCAAAAGTCATTCACATCCGCACGTACTACTAAATAATTAGGCGCTTTATCGCTGTAATGAACATGTTTATTGGTACGCAATTCAGACTTATCAATTCCCACCACTAACGCATCCGGAAACTGCGCGGCAATGTGCGATGTGCTTTCACCAACACCGCAACAAGAATCAAAAATCAAAGGCTTTCGCAATTCAGGGTCCACTTGCAAACGCCACTTTTTCACATCTTCGAACGCATCCAAAGTATGCTGATTAAAGGGTTTTTGACTAGTGTTGGCTAGATGTCGACGCACCAACTCAGACACTTTTTCATGGGGTCCAAGCTGGTTGCTAGTAATACTTCGCGAATTACCTGTATGCATAATAACTGTATCTTTAACCTTGCTTTAGATTTAACTTCGAATGCCGACACCGCGATTAATTAGTTGATATGCAATGGTGAATAACAACAAGTTAAAACCGACTAACAAGCCTAACGATAACATATAGTCGACATCTGAAACGCCGAGAAAACCGTACCTAAATCCATTAACCATATACACGATTGGGTTGGCTTTACTCACCCACTGCCAAAATTCTGGTAGCAAGGTTAGCGAATAAAAAACACCACCTAAGTAAGTTAATGGGGTAAGAACAAAGGTTGGTACCATACTGATATCGTCGAATGTTTTAGCGTAAACCGCATTAATTAAACCTGCCGTGGCAAACAAAGAGGATGTCAGAATAAGAGTAACGATGATTATCGCTAAATTGTGGATTTGAATATCCACAAAGAACATCGAGACCGTAGTGACAATAATACCAATCAGTATTGCCCGCGCCACACCGCCACCAACAAACCCTAGAACAATAATCCAACTAGGCACCGGCGCTACCAGTAACTCTTCAATATTACGTTGAAATTTGGCACTAAAAAACGAGGAACTCACATTCGCATAAGAGTTGGTGATCACCGACATCATAATTAGACCCGGTACAATAAACTCCATATACGAAAAACCACCCATTTGGCCAATACGCGAGCCAATCAAGCTTCCAAAGATAACGAAGTACAAAGACATGGTAATCGCTGGCGGCACTAGGGTTTGAATCCAGATCCGCAAAAAGCGAGTACATTCTTTAATCCAGATAGTGCGTAAGGCTGTGAAATTGCGATTTGCCATTATGCTGCTCCTGCCTGTTCTTTTCTGCCTTTTTCGACCATTCTGACGAATAACTCTTCTAATCGGTTGGCTTTGTTGCGCATACTCAAAACTGTTACTCCTTGGTCAGTCAACTGACGGAATACATCGTTCAAACCAACATCTTTGTCTACATCCACTTCAAGTGTATGGTCGTCAATATTGCGAAACGCAAAACCTTGTAAAGTGGGTGGTTTTGATTGAACAGGTAAATCCAGTACAAAGGTTTCCATACTCAATTTAGATAAAAGAGCCTTCATACTGGTATTTTCAACAATAATGCCTTTATCAATGATGGCAATATTGCGACATAGCATTTCCGCTTCTTCTAAATAATGAGTGGTTAAAATGATGGTGATACCTTGCTCGTTAATTTCTTTTAGAAAGGTCCACATTGAACGGCGAATCTCAATATCAACGCCGGCTGTGGGTTCATCAAGAATCAACATTTTGGGTTCGTGCATCAATGCCCGCGCAATCATTAAACGACGTTTCATACCGCCAGAAAGCTCTCTTGCCGGCTCATTGCGCTTTTCCCATAGATCCAATTGCGTAAGGTATTTTTCGGCCCGTTGTTTGGCAATACTACGAGGGACACCATAATATCCGGCCTGATTGACCACAATTTGGTAAAGGGTTTCAAATTGATTGAAGTTAAACTCTTGCGGCACTAGACCTATACAGGATTTGGCTTCAACCAACTCAGTATCGACAGAATGACCAAATACGTTTACCGTTCCAGTAGACTTATTGACTAACGAACTGATCACACCAATGGTGGTAGATTTACCTGCGCCATTTGGGCCTAGTAAAGCAAAAAAATCTCCCTCGGAGACTTGTAAATTGATACCCTTTAAAGCCTGTGTACCACCCTTGTAGGTTTTTGTCAGACCAGAAATGTCTAAGGCTTTCATAGCGCTTCCCATTTAACTTTTTATTTTATTTTGGTGAACCTAAACGCCTGCTAATCGCAAACTTAACGGAGGTTCAATCGATCGAATTTGATATAACCTGAAGGAGAGAGAGTCAGGTCAACTTCGAATATGCTGTCATTTTGCCATATTTCAAGTCTGAATAAACAATTAAAGCGTTTTTTAATGACGCTTTATCGTCACTTTGATGCAAAGGTTTACAGCCTGAAACTACAGGTGTTACCTTACCAAAATTTGCAATATTAACGTATGAATAGGAACAACATGAGTTACGAAGAATACGCAATTGGCGTGCCTGGTCAACCTTGGGGCGATGCTGAAAAAGCGCAATGGTTGAATAACCAACAAGTCAAACGGGAATACAAGGTTGAGGTATTGGCAAAACTAGAAGACTTAAAAGGGTCCTTTGAAGTACTTCAATATGGCGCGCTGCCCTATGACCAAGAGCGTTACCCTCTGTTTGCGATCAAAACTAAAGCGTGGAACGACGACAAACCAAGCATTTTAATTACCGGTGGTGTACATGGTTACGAAACTAGCGGTGTACAAGGAGCGATTCGGTTTGTTAAAAGCAAAGCAAAAGCCTATGAAGAGCACTTTAATTTTGTGGTTTTACCTTGCTTAAGCCCTTGGGGTTATGAAACCATTAATCGCTGGGACCCAAAAGCGATTGATCCAAACCGTTCGTTTTATCCTAATTCACCTGCCCCTGAAGCAGCGCTAGCCATGGATTATGTGCAAGGCTTGCAACTAGACCTGTTAGCCCATTTTGATCTGCACGAAACCACTGACACAGACAACTCTGAATTTCGTCCGGCACTGAGTGCAAGAGATGGTATTCATCAGGATGTGTGGGATATTCCTGATGGATTTTATGGGGTTGGAGACAGCAACAATCCGGCTCCTGAATTTCAAAAAGCGGTGATAGATTCGGTAGAAAAAGTCACTCACATTGCGCCCGCTGATGCCGATGGAAAACTCATTGGAACGCCAATGGAACAACGGGGAGTAATTAATTATGACAAACGTAAACTATTCTTATGTGGTGGCTTTTCGGGCGCTAAGTATGTCACCACTACAGAGGTTTACCCGGACAGCCCGAAAGTCGACGACGAAAACTGTATTCTCGCCCAAGTAGCCGCAATCACCGGTGGTCTAGACTACTTAATCAAGCAAATGTAATCTAGTTCTAGGCATCAATTTTCAAAGCCCGCACCACGTATCGCAGTTCAGGATTAGGTGCGGCGCTGTTGAACGGATAACAGGTAATCAAAGTTAGTTCATCATCGATACCAGACTCGGTTAAATTAATCTGATTTTGATGAGCAATCCGCACTTCCAATACTTCATACTGACTAACGTTATTTACCGTTTCTGTGGTTATTACATCGCCAATTTTAATCTCTTGTAACAACGCGAAGTGGGTATCACGGTGCCCCGTAATGACCGCATTACCCGGCTCCCCAGGAAAAGGCGTACTGCTCATATGACCAGGGCCAAATGCCATCACCCTGCCTGTTGCCCCCGCTAAAACATACAAACTTTGGTCAGCAATATTGAGCTTGGCAACAGGCCAGGTATCAGCCCATGCCCAAGGGGCTATTTTTTCACCGCTGTGTAACGACTCAACCCAAGCATCTTCAATTAAATATTGTGCTAACTGTGCTTTGGCATGGATATAGCCGCTGGATGCAAACAAGTATGCACTCATTACAAAACACAGACTCGCCCATTTATAACGCCAAACAATATTCAGCACTTTTCGTCTTAACGGTGCCTTGTGAAAATGACCATACATAATCCAACCCCCATAAGTAGTAACGCTAACATCCATTGTAATTGGGCCGCTGTTGCGGTTTGCGGTAAGGTACCCAACGTCCTTTTAAGTCCTTTGGGTAAATGCGATTTAAGCTGTGCATCCTTACTTGTATTTTGCGCAGTAGGAGTTACATCCACGGCAACCAAACTGGTCATTTCGCTGACCAAATGATGTGCCATCGCCACTTGTTCAATTTGTTTGTTCATTTCATCGTAATCTTGTCCCAACATTTTATCTCGGCCTAATTGGGCAATCTTGCGCCTCGCCCAAAGCACATTTAAACCGGTTTCGCTGCCGCCATTTTGTAAAGACAAAGCCGTCTGCCAATGTTGATTTTTCAAGGATCCAGTGACAATTAAGTTATCCACAGCTTCAGCCCCACGATAACTCACCATAAGCGGCTCACCTTTATATAAATCGGGTAAGTTACGGGGATAGACCTCAACATTTTGCGAAAAGCTCATCATCAAATCAGTTAACAATGGATGGGTCAATTTCGTAAATAAGTTCTGCATCTGTTGTTGCACTGAATCAGTAGAGCCAATATAGGTAAAGGTACCTTTTCCCATCCGCGCCGCTTCAGTCATAAAAAAGCTATTCGGAGCTGAACCAATCCCAACCGTGAACAACCTGCTTTGTTGCAAATTATCTTGAATGTATTCAAACAAGCTAGCCTCGTTACCCACCGAGCCGTCGGTGATAAAAATAACTTGGCGGATGCGACTTTCAGTTTCTTTAAAAGCAGCGCTTGGACTCTGCTGACCTAACGCCAATTGCAGCGCTGACAACATTTCGGTGCCACCATCGGCGCTCAAATTCGCGACATATTCCACGGCTGCCGATTTACTGTTAGTGTTAGCAACTTTGGGAGTGGCCCACATTTTCCTCGCCGTTGAATCAAACTCAACTAAATTAAAAGTGTCACTTTCTGGCAATTGTTGAATGGCATATATGAGCGCTTGTTTCGCTTGCGGCATTGAGTCTCCTGACATTGAGCCAGATGTATCAATCACAAAGATAACTTCCCTAGGCAAATTCAAGGTTTCAGTATCCCCATCAGGTGGCATCAACATCACCATGCCGTAAATGCCCTCTTCGGTACGCTGCACAAAGTGTGCAGCCTTAGGACTTTGATTAGCTTCTGGCTGCCAACTCAGTACAAAGTCTTGATTGGCTATCATGTTTTGCTGTAAGGATATTTCGTAAACTCCGGCTTTTTTCTCTAATTGATGAATGGGGTGGAATTTGCTTTCAATATTTTGCAACGCAAAGCCTGTATTTAGGGCGATATTGATAGCCACTTTATGCATCGGCTCAGGTTCTTGTGCCTGGTTATTCGAAGGAGGGTTTTTCTTGTAGACTGGCGGTGTCATGCCCCAACCGCTATCAGCAACCGCTTGAGTCCCTACATCTAGATTCAATTTAGGTAAGTACCTTGGTGTTACCGTTGTTGGAAATCGCAAACTAAAGGTATTGTTTTCATAAGCTACCGCTTGTTGGTATTCAATAGTCACTTTAATCGACTCACCAGGGCCTATATTTGCCACTGAATTCTTAAATAAATTAGGTCGCTGCTGCACCAACAAACTGGCTTTTTTTCCTTCTCGTTTCGCTTGTTCGTATATGGCTTTGGCTTTCTGTTTAGGATGAATCTGCCCCACAATCCGCCGCTCGCCAATTCGCATTTCCAAATGATCCACTGCGGCGTTCTCGGGTAGCGGGAACACATAAATACCATTCACCCATTCATCACTGATATTAGTAAACGTCTGTGTCACTTTAGCCCGAGCAATTAAGCCGGTAATATTCATGTCTACCCGCGTATCTAAAAGCGGTGACAACAAATACCCTTGCTCTCCCTGTTTTTGTAAAAACAAACTTCCCTGTTCAACTTGTTGATAATCATCTACATACACAGATGAGTTAGCACCATCTACAGATTCATAGGACACATCTATTTTGAACCTAGATTGGCTAGTGGATGGCTCATCGGTACTTTCATCCTTGAAAAAGGGCGTTGCATATTGCACCGCTCCTAAGATAAAAAGTAGCGAAAGGACGATGACAAATCTCAGACGCTTAATCACTGTCGCTCTCCTATAGGTTTGATGCAGTCATCGATTGTTGACCTTCAGCAACTCGAATTAGCACTCGACGATCAAAGAAGAAGTCTTCGTTGTTAGCTTCGGCCGAGACTGGCTGCGTTTCACCGAAAGACAAAGTAAGTACTTGCTTATCATCAACCCCCTGAGATAAAAGATAGTCTTTAACACTCACTACGCGCTGTTCAGACAATGCTTGATTGAAAGAGTCATCACCACGGCTGTCAGAAAAGCCCGACAAGCTGACCACTAAATTAGGGTTGTTTTTTAATCCTTGTGCAACTAAATCTAACTGCGGTTTAAAGTGCGACTCGAGTACATAGGACGCCGTTCGGAATTGAATATTTGATTCCATTTCTTGCATCACTCGCTCAATCTCATTATCCATGGCAACCAATTGCACTTGGTTTTCTTGTTGCGCCTGTTCATATTGCTGTTGTAACGCGATTAACTGAGCTTCTTGACGAGCAAGTTGTTCTTGTTGTTGCGATAGTTGGGCATAGCTTTTCGTCAATTCGTTTTCACTTGCCTCCAGCGCATTGTCACTGTTTACATCTTCGGCAATCATCACCCCAAAAAGACCACCAACTATTGCACCAACCGGCCCCGCAACCAATGCACCTGCCACCGCACCAGACCCAAAACCAATGGCTCCATTAGTTTGCTCTTCTGTTGTTCTTGATTTGGAAACCCCGTCTGCAGCCAAAACATTTGTCGAAAGACTTAAAGCGATTGCGGTAAGTGGAAATAAAATACGTTTTTTCATAGTTGTTCTCCAAAAGAGTAAGTTGTTTTAGTTTGTGTTGTTTCGATGGAGTCTATTTAAGCGGGACTTTCTGTCATCAAATGCAGGCAAAAATGGCAATGTGGTGAGCAAATGTGGCGAAAAAATGGAAATTGCATTTATTCAGCTAAAAGGCCATGGGCTGAACAAATTTTTGCGATATAGTTGTTATCACTAAATAGAAACAGTTAGAAAAAGCGGTAAATTGATGTCAAAACGTATTGCCATAGTCGAAGATGACCCAGCGATTAGAGATAATTATGCATCGGCGTTGCAAAAACAGGGCTACGAAGTATTTACTTATGCTAGTCGTATTGATGCAGAGCAGGCCTTTATGCAGCGATTACCTGACTTAGCTGTAGTCGATATTGGCTTAAATGAAGAAATAGACGGCGGCTTTATGTTATGTCAGCAACTTCGTTCATTATCGAAAACCCTACCAATCATCTTTTTTACCGCTAGAGACAATGATTACGACACAATTTGTGGTTTACGCATGGGTGCCGACGACTATCTAACCAAAGACATTAGTTTGCCTCATTTACTGGCTCGCATCGCCGCCTTGTTCAGACGCACCGAACTACTCAATCAACCGCAAGTTGCTACTGATTTGATCGAGTCTGGTGCCTTACTCATGGACAGCAATAGAATGACCGTTAGCTGGCACGGTCAATCCATAGAACTAACCGTGACTGAGTTTTGGATGTTACATGCCATTGCCAAATATGCTGGCCATGTGAAAAGTCGCCAACAACTTATGGATGAATCAAAAATGGTAGTTGATGACACTACTATTACTTCGCATATTAAGCGTATTCGTAAGAAGTTTATGCAATTAGATGCCGAATTCGATCGCATTGAAACCGTCTACGGCATGGGCTATCGCTGGAAATCTAGTTAGTTTATGAACCGTCTTCGCTTTGGCATCCGCTTAAAACTATTATTACTGTCGTTATTTCTATTTACCATTCCATGGCTGGGGTATCAGTACGTGTGGGAATTGGAAAGCTACCTGCGCACCGGTCAGGAACAGACAATGGAAGGCACCGCCCGAGCAGTTGCTACGGCGCTACATGAACGACCAACATTATTTGATAGCCAGTCATCTTATTTGCAAGATGTAAAACCCGGAACGGATCTTTACGCCCATAAAATTGTTGATCCAATACAATTAGACGGCCAGCTAGATGATTGGGTTGATTATCGCCACTTATCTTTGCACTACGCAGAAATGCAGTTAATCGAACAAAATGTATTTTATGATCCCGAGAGTTTCTATTTCGAGCACATGGTCGGGCAATATAATAAGTATCTGTATGCCATGTTTGAGGTGGTGGATGATCACTTGGTTTATCGCCCCAAAAATAGTCTTAGAGTCGATAGAAATGACTATTTATTAATTGCGGTAACCGATCCCCAAGGAGAATTCAGACGATATATTGTCGCGCCCCAGCAGTCTGGTTGGGTAAACGCCTATTTACTTGATGAAAACCCTGAATCTTTGCGTCCTCTATCATTGGAAACCGCTATCCAAGGTAACTGGCAGGAAACTGAAAATGGTTACAACATAGAACTGCGTTTTCCATTAGAAATTATGTCCAGCAAAATTGCCTTTGCTATAGCAGATGTGGACGATTTACAAAGCCGAGAACGTAAATATATTATTGGCACTGCCAATCCTAACCAGTCCGATTCTTTAGGTACTGTACTTGTTCCCTCCCCTGAAATTGAGAAGATTTTAAAAGGTTTAAAATACTCTAATGCTAGAGTTTGGGTAGTGGATAAACACATGCGTGTGCTCGCCCGCTCGGGTTCGATTCAAGATGCAACTGGCGTGCGTATTGCTCCCAAACCGCGAAAGCGCGATACACTCTGGCATCGAATTGAACAAGATTGGTTATTCCCGCTGTATTATCAAATACTCACAAAACCGCCAGCAGGGTTCGTTGATGAATTGGAAAATGCCTATGCACTGAAAGGCCAAGATTTAGCCAAAGCATTAACGGGTACGGCTAGCTCTCAGTGGCGCTTATCACCGGACAACAAAGCCGTAGTGTTATCTGCAGCCCACCCAATATTTATCGATGAACAAGTGATGGGAGCTGTGGTAGTTGAGCAGACTACCCACGGTATCCGCACCCTAAGAAACCGTGCACTAGAACAGCTATTCCACGTGATAATTGCCGTGGTATTTTTAGGCACCGCAGCGCTGTTTTTATTTGCATCTCGGATCTCGTTTCGGATCAGTAAACTGCGCAACGAGACTGAATCTGCAATTGATGAAAACGGTAAAATCTTGGGGAATATTCCCCGTTCCAATACCCAAGATGAAATCGGTGATTTATCTCGAACCTTTCACAGCGTTTTAGACAAATTACAACAATATAATCATTATTTGGAAAATATGAGTTCCCGCTTATCCCATGAACTACGTACCCCTGTGGCCATTGTTAAGTCGTCATTAGAGAACTTATCCATGGAACAAAATAACGGCAATGACGAACAGGAAAAACAGCAATATATTGAACGTGCACAATCAGGCATTCATCGCCTCAGTAAAATTCTCAGCAACATGAGTGAAGCCACTCGTCTTGAACAAGCGATTCAATACAGTGAAAGAGAAAATTTTGAGTTATCCGAATTACTCATGGGTTGCACAGAAGGTTATCGAATTGCTTATCCGCAAAATAAATTTGCTTTAAATACCCACAATTTGATTAAAAATTTAAATGGCTCGCCAGAATTGTTTGCACAGATGCTAGATAAAATAATAGCCAATGCCGTGGAATTTAGCCCTGTACACAACACAATAATGTTATCGTTGATGGAAAAAAATGGCTATATGGAGCTGACCATCGCCAATACTGGGCCCAAATTGCCAGAGAATATGCATGAACAGTTACTCAACTCCATGGTTTCGGTAAGAGATCACCAAGTTAATCACGAAACACACTTAGGCTTAGGCCTTTATATTGCCAAAATCATCGCTGAATATCACAAAGCAAAAATCAATATTCAAAACCGTGAAGACGAAAAAGGTGTGGAAGTGGTTATCCGCTTGTAACAACTGTTTTTAGCCTCAAAGGATATTATCGCTTAACCTAAAACCACTGATGATTCTTGCCTTGCTCAATAAACCACGCCAAGGCTTTAGCTGATTTATGCTTCTCCCATGCCATATACACAGGTACCGCAGGACGGTGCAAAGATGTGGCTTTCGCCACCAAGTCTCCGCTATCCAATTGTGATTCAATTAGATGAAGAGGTAAAAATCCAATACCTAAACCTTGCACTTGTGCATCGCGCTTAGCCATCATATTCTGAACCCTGATCACTTGTTTACTTTCAAATAATCCACTTGAACGTTCTGGCAAATTGCGCGAACTGTCGGCTACAACAATTGCGGGATATTGTTTAATATTCTGGCCTTCTAATATTCCGATAAAATCCGCCAACGGATGCTTTTTAGCCACAACAAACACAAATTCAATTTCGCCTATTTGATGCACAGCATAGGGTCCTTTGGGTAATTCCCCGGTGACTCCAATTGCCAAGTCACAACGGTTTGAATATAGCGCATCCCACCCACCAGCTAACGCTTCTTCAATTAGCGTAATTTCAACTTGTTTATCTAAACAACAAAACCCTTTAATCAGCTCAATTACGGGTTTATTCGGCATAATTGTATCTTTGGCAATCGGCAGTTGGGTTTCCCAGCCAGACTCCACTTGTTTCACTTTTTCTTCGAGTCGTTCGGCCGCATCAAGAATCCCTTGACCTTCATTCAGCAATATCAGGCCAGCCTGAGTTAAAGTCGCGCGTTTGCCACTGCGATCAAAGAGTTCCACCCCCAGTTCTGACTCCAACTTTTGCATTGTGTAAGTGAGTGCAGACGGCACTTTGAATAATGCTTTGGCCGCTTCAGAAAAACTGCCTTTACGCTCAATTGCGTGCAACACTCTTAGCGATTCCAATGAAATTGCGTGATGCATAGTGTAGGTTCCTTAAACGCAAAAAAGAGCCTGAGGTATTACCTCAAGCTCTGATGTAATTGATCACTCTAGCTCGGCAAATCGAATAACAAAGCCACAAGCTGCTGTTCAGTTGAATTTTCTAACTTCAAGCTTAATTCATCTTCGATTTTCAAACCGTCTCCAACATCAAGTACGTCTGAATTAACCGTTAAACTTCCTTCTACCTGATGAATGTAATACTTACGATCTTCATCAATATCCAGTTCGATAATTTGCCCTGGCGCTAGAATTAATTGGCTTAACGACGCATCTTGTTTAATCGATAATGTGCCATTCTCACCTGTTGCCGTAATAATGGGTGTAATGCCTAATTTCGAACCAAAGTCTTTTTGCTGATAACTAGGCTTGCCATCAAATTCGTTGGGTTCAATCCATATCTGTAAAAAGGTCAAGGGTTCAGTAGGCGAAGCGTTATATTCACTATGCTGAACTCCTTTTCCAGCTGACATCAACTGAAATTCACCTTTGGGTAAAGATTGTACATTCCCCATACTATCTTTGTGCTCAATCACTCCGTGGGTAACGAAACTAATAATTTCCATATTGCGGTGACCGTGAGTGCCAAATCCAGCGTCAGGCGAAACCTTGTCATCGTTAATCACTCGTAATTTTGAGAACCCCATGTGTTTCGGATCATGATAGGAACCAAACGAAAATGTATGTTTGCTATCAAGCCAACCAAAGTTAGCTTTGCCTCTATCGGCAGCTTTACGTAGCGTCAACATGGCGTACTCCTACAAAGATAACTTGTTAGCAATTAAAACATCCAAACCCAATTTTCCTGAACCGGAAATGGCTAAGGAAACAGACGCTGCCAACAAAGCTAAACCAAACTCATATCCACCGTTGGACATAAACAGACCATTATCAATATGTACTGTAAATATAGCCACTAGCATAGTAATTGCCGTTACTATTGCTGCTGGACGAGTTAACAAACCCATTAGAAGAAATAATCCACCAAAGAACTCTCCTGCTCCAGCCAACAACGCCATCAAATAACCAGGCTCTAACCCCAGTGACGACATAAACTGAGCGGTACCTTCTAAACCGTAGCCACCGAACAGACCAAACAACTTCTGGCTACCGTGGGCAATAAAAATTATTCCTACTGGAATTCTTAATGCCAATGGTGAAAACCCTTGGTCTGAATTAAAAACTTTCGCTAAAAACGTTCCACTCATAACAATACCCTCAATTTATTTGAAATTAAAATATTTGAAGAATCTCCTTCAAATTCGTTGATAAAGAGTATATAGACGGAAAAAGAAATTAAAATCGGAACATTTTGATAATTTAATTCAAATAATTTGAATTAACGATAAGGGATAATTCACGTTATCAATATCACCCTGAAGACGGGTGCTTTAGTCCTGCGAAAAAACAACCTCCCATAGCCTAAAGGCCATGCTACGGGCTTGAATGTGTAGACGGGTGCTTTAGTCCTGCGAAAAAAACAACCTCCCATGGCCTGAAGGCCATGTTACGGGTTTGGATGTGTAGGCGGGTGCTTTAGCGCCGCGAAAAAAACAACCTCCCATAGCCTAAAGACCATGCTACGGGTTTGAATGTGTAGGCGGATGCTTTAGCGCCGCGAAAAAAACAACCTTCCATGGCCTGAACGCCATGCTACGGATTTGAATGTGTAGGTGGGTGCTTTAGCGCCGCGAAAAAAACAACCTCCCATGGCCTGAACGCCATGCTACGGGTTTGAATGTGTAGGTGGATGCTTTAGCGCCGCGAAAAAAACAACCTCCCATGGCCTAAAGGCCATGCTACGGATTTGAATGTGTAGGTGGGTGCTTTAGCGCCGCGAAAAAAACAACCTCCCATGGCCTGAAGACCATGCTACGGGTTTGGATGTGTAGGCGGGTGCTTTAGCGCCGCGAAAAAAACAACCTCCCATAGCCTAAAGGCCATGCTACGGGCTTGAATGTGTAGACGGGTGCTTTAGTCCTGCGAAAAAAACAACCTCCCATGGCCTGAAGGCCATGCTACGGGTTTGAATGTGTAGGCGGGTGCTTTAGCGCCGCGAAAAAACAACCTCCCATGGCCTAAAGGCCATGCTACAGGCTTGAATGTGTAGGCGGATGCTTTAGCGCCGCGAAAAAAACAACCTTCCATGGCCTAAAGGCCATGCTACGGGCAGAAGCCCGTCCTTGGGCTGAAGCTTCCTTGCTCCGTCCATAACCTTTAAGTCAATTTAACGGTTTCCCGCAACAACTGATCAACACCACCATAAACGTTCAAGTTGCTTACTTTTTCTGACACCTTTTCCAGTGACTCTAGCTCTTTCAAGCGCAACAACGTTGGGTTGTTTTCCATCATTTTTGCGGTATTCTGCAAGCTTCTGGTCGCAGCAGTTTCTTCCCGACGCTTGATCACATTGGCCTCAGCGGCTTTTTGTGCTTCCACTACTTGGTTCAAGATTGCCTTGATTTCCCCGGGCAGAATAATATCTTTCACGCCGACTCTTTCAAGTCTTACACCAACCGAATGTAACTCCTGTTCAACCAACGCTTTGACGGTTTGGTTAACGTAAAGCTTGTCTTCAAGCAGTGCGTCCAAGGTTTTAGTTCCAACCACTTCACGCAAGGCTAACTGCAATGATTTGTAGATGTATTCATCCAAATTCTCTACTTGCTCTGCAGCAATAACTGGGTCTAGGGTTTTCACCGTGGCGCTTAGATTCACCCGCACTGTAACCCGATCTTTGGTCAAGATATCCTGCCCAGAAACCTCTTGATTGCGTGAACGCAAATCGAAATCTTTTACCGTAACCGTGTTGCTTAGCTGCCAAAAGCCATAAGTTCCCGCACCCAAAGTACGCATGAATTTGCCGTCCACATACAGCAAGCTGGCATGCTGCGGTTTGACTTCAACCATAGCGACTGGTGCCCGCTTAACGGAGCTTTTGGTGGCAATCAACTTGGTACTATCATTTTTACCTCGATGCTTAATTTCCTCCAACACAGATCTAGCCACTTCAAGATCACCGGTTAGAGCAACTTTGTCTAAACGGAATTCGCCCGCAGATTTCCACAGATGTAGGATCTCACCTGGAGCGACAACACCACAAAGCTGGCCATCGATATATAACAATCCCAGCTCGTCGTTACCTAAGCGCCAAACATGAACTAACTCTGCCACCTCTGGGTATGTTTTAATTAAATAAAACGAATCAGCATCTGAGTAGTACATGCTATTTGCTGCAAACTGTTTCATCGTCAGGGTATTGCTAAAATCCCACAAACGATGCTCCCCAGCAGGCAATACCTGCATGAATTGTTGGTTTCTATACAGAAACGCGATTGTGTTTTCTGCAACAATAAATACTTTTATAAATTTCCCTTGTTTAGTCATTAGAGCTTCTCCTTTTTTTAGTGCCTCAACACACCCTAAGGTGTGTGACATAAGGGGTAAGTAACTTGCGTGAATTGACAACAAACAAGGTTGATTTAGCAGGCGTCGTTTTCTGAACATCCTTGCACTGCATCCATACAGTGCCTACTAAATCAATGTTGCTTGTGTGAGTTCACCACAGTGGTCATTCACTAGCCTTATGTCGGGCTATTACAATGGTTATGGGACTCGAACCCACAGGGCTTTCGCCTTTACCTCTCGTCGTTTAATCATCAATCAAACTATGTCGTTTGAGGTGCTTTCACACCAATTTAAGTGGTGTTCTTGCCGAGATATACACTTTTGGCATTGCCACGTGTATCAGGTTGCCGTTTGAAACAACTCCGCTTCGTTAAAAACAATTGATGTATTACAAGTGCTGTGCCACAAAAATAAAAACTTAGAAATAAAATTTATATCATTGATAAATATAAATTTATTACCACTCCACAACACAACACCTCAAAAGACAACTTCACAAAATATATCTAATTAGATAAAGTTATATTTTTTTAGATAGGCTGAAAATCATGAGTCGCAAAAATGTGATGTTTACCATTTTGGGAGTGGTAAAAGACCGTAAAGGCCGTGGTGCCAAACGCTGGCAAACCTGGCGCCCCACCATCAGTGCTGTGATGCAAGATAATTTTCAGGTCGATAGATTAGAATTATTATACGAACCCTCGCACCTTAATTTAGCGCGGCGAATAAGCGCCGATGTTGTAGAGGTATCTCCTGCTACCGAGGTGGTATTAGTAGAAACGGCTTGGAATGATCCTTGGGATTTTGCCGATGTGTACAATTGGTTATATCAACATGCCAGCCACTATGATTTTGATACCGACAAAGAAGACTATTACTTGAATATCACCACAGGTACCCACGTCAACCAAATCTGTATGTTCATGTTAAGCGAAGCGCAAATATATCCTGCGTCTAAGTTGGTTCAGGTTTCGCCTGACCCTGAAGCAGAAAACCGAGCTAAAGGTGTAATCAGTATTGTCGATTTGGACCTGTCTAAATATGCAGCCCTAGCGGCCCGCTTTTCTGAACAAGCCGCATCCGCAAGAGATTTTCTAAAAGCAGGCATTCAAACCCGCAACATTGCGTTTAACCAATTGATTGAAGAAATTGAGCAGGTAGCAATCAACGCTAAAGACCCAATGTTACTAGAAGGCCCCACAGGCGCGGGCAAAACCCAGTTGGCTAGACGTATATACGAATTAAAGGTTTCTCGAGGCGGTGTTATTGGCAGTTTAGTGGCTGTCAATTGTGCCACCCTAGTTGGTGATGGGGCTATGTCTGCTTTATTTGGACATATCAAAGGTGCATACACTGGCGCGCAAAGTGCCCGTGATGGTTATCTGAAAAATGCCGACCAGGGTATTTTATTTTTAGATGAGATTGGCGAATTAGGGATTGATGAACAAGCCATGTTGCTGCATGCCATTGAAGAAAAACAATTTTATCCAGTAGGCAGTGATAAAGCGGTATACAGCGATTTTCAATTAATTGCAGGTACCAACTTAGATTTGCGTAGTGCTGTGGCGCAAGGTCGGTTTCGGGAAGACTTGCTTGCCAGAATTGACATTTGGAACTGGCGTTTACCCGCACTTAAACAACGTATCGAAGATTTTGAGCCAAATTTAGATTTTGAATTACGTCAGTATGCGCGGCTTAATGATGTGCATATTCGTTTTGGAAGTGAAGCAAAAAAACGTTATTTACAGTTTGCCCGCAGTGAAAAGGCCCTATGGACCGCCAACTTTCGTGATCTCAACGCCAGCGTAAAACGAATGGCGACGTTAAGCAAAGGAGGGCGAATTGATTCAGCGACTGTAGATGCGGAGATTATTCGTTTAAATCAACGATGGCATAGTGGAGCGATCACAAAACAGGTAGAGTTAAGTCGCTATCTTGACGAACATCAACTTGCTGCGATGGATATATTCGACCAGATGCAATTACAAAATGTTATACACGTTTGTTTATCATCAGAAAATTTAGCCGATGCAGGTCGTAAATTGTTTAACGTTAGCAGACAAAACAAAATAAGCAGCAACGACTCCCATAGATTACGGGTTTACTTACAAAAATTTGGATTAAGCTTTACGCAACTCAACGATAATTTGCAAACGAGTGTGTAATAAAACGCAAAAAGCACAGGTCTAGTTTAAAAGGCGCAACAACCAAGAGGTAATTAAAAAGACAATGTCATCTGAAAATACATCAAAATCGAATAATAAATTGGTCAATATAGTTCTGTTTATTATCGTCGCTACCTTTATTTACTTAGCTTATCAATGGTATCAAAGTCATTTAGGTCAGCAAGCGAAAGACAAAATTCAAATCCAGATGCTTGACTTTGATGTGGCGCTGGCGAAAGCCCAAGCCCATGATAAATTGGTGTTGGCTGACATGTCTGCGATTTGGTGCCCCACTTGTCGTAAATTAGACAGCACAATTTTTACCGATGACAGAGTCAAGGACGTAATTGATGAAAACTTCGTGTTTGCCCGGGTCGACTATGACACAGAACAAGGGCAACAATTCGCTGAACGTTACCGCGTAACTGGGTATCCGGTATTGTTAATTCTCGACTCTACGGGCGAAAAACTTACTCGTTTGCCACTCACATTCGATTCAATGGAATTTATTGGCAATTTGAACAAAGTATTGAGCGTTCAATAATAAAGTGTCAATTAAACATGTTGCCATTGCGCGCAAAAATCTTCAGTTAAATTGACATTTGCTAGGCAAATAATCTCGGGACACTGTGGATTGCTCGCAATCCCAGTAAATGTCCCTGTCAGTAGGCTCAGGAATTAAAATCATGTTGCCGTTAACCCCTGAGTCAGGAGAAAACCGCACATAAATGACCCCATTATTCACCTCCACCGCACTCACCTGTGAATTGGATGTACGTCCCGTTATTGGCAAGTCGTAAATATCTTTGGGCCACTGTTCCTCTGATAACGCATACACTTCAACAGCAGTCATAACTGTATTCGCCATCACTTGTGTTTCGGCCATCTTAGCTTTTACTAGATAACCTTGATATGCCGGAATAGCGATAGCCGCTGATATTCCAATAATACAAACAATTGGTATCAAAATGGCAATAATGACTACAACAGTGCCTTTTTCTTTTCCAGCGGAAACACCTTGGTTGTACTTTTTATTCCAATCATGTTGAGTAGTATTTAAGAAGATAATGCCTTCAATGATCCCCACTAACCAAGGAATGTACGTCCAGAAGAATAATAAATAAAATATTCCCCACCACTGGCCTAAGAAAAAGCGATGAAAACCAAACATGCCACCAAAAAATGCAAGGGTCGCCGCAGCGATTCGACTTTTATAATGGAAGGTATCTTGAATTTCCCCACAACTAAGACACTTAGGAAAATCAATTGGATTTAAAATACCACACTGTTTACACCTGCTATCCATGCTAACCCCCTAATTTTGATACAGTATATTCAAATTTACTGGAGGTTAACAAGAAATGGCTTGGTTGGATTTTAATCTACATCGACAAGAGTGATTTTAATACCAATTCGGCGCAGACCATCTAGATAGTCTTGGGGAATATTACTGTCGGTGATGATTTGATTGACTCCCGTTGGTTCAAGAATTTTATGTAGACAAACATGACCAAATTTAGATGAGTCTGTGACCACTATTATTTCACTGGCAACTTTACACATTAACTGATTCAACAAAGACTCAGCTTCAAAATGGGTAGAAATCCCCTTATCCATATGAAAGCCATCTACACCTAAAAAGAGTTTATCTACGTGCAAATCTTTAAGGGTTGCTAACGCACTGCTGCCAAAAAATGACTGACTTTTATGTCTGAGAGTACCGCCTAATAACATCACTTCTATATGCTCTTGAAGTTTCAATTCGTTGACGATGTTTAAGCTGTTAGTCACCACTGTAACATTCTCTCGACCACCTAAATGAGAAGCCAACTTAAGCGTTGTCGAGCCAGAATCCAATATAATAGCATCACCGTCGTTAACTAAATCTGCGGCAATTTTACCAATACTGGATTTCTCCTCGGCATGCAGAGCTTGTTTGCGATCAAAGGTGGTTTCAGTTTCAAACAAACCAATGTCATTTAACATAGCGCCACCATAGCAACGCGTGGCGATGCCTTGGTTTTCTAAAAAGCGTAAATCTTTGCGAATCGTGACACCAGATACGTTAAATTGCTCAATCAAAGGAAGCACTTGAACGCTGCCGTTCTCTTTGAGCATCCGAGCTATATGTTCACGTCTGTGACTGGTGTCGCGCATAGTTTTACCTTTTCCATTTAAGTTTCATTTGTAACTATGTTCATTCTAATCTGAATGAAACCTTTACACAATGTAACTTTCATTATGTAACTTTCACATCGTAATAGTGCATGTTCTTCATTCGCGCTATCCAGCTTTTGAGACGCGGTCTACTCAATCATTTCAGCCAATAATTTTTCCACATGCGCGGTTAAATAGGCTTCGTGACGCACTGAGAACCCTAGATGTACCAGTCGAACTTTGCCAGATGCATCGATTAAAAATCCTGTAGGCAGGGCTCGCACTTGGTAGGCGTCAGCTGACGTACCCTCTGGATCCCAGGCTACAGGGTAGTTAAGAGGGTATTTGGCTAAAAAGTCCAAAGCATCTTGTTTTGAAGCGTCAGTATTAACCGCCACTATTTCAAACCCTTGCTGGGCATATTTAGCCTGAAGTTTGTTTAGAAACGGAAAAGACAAGCGGCATGCAAAACATGAAGAAGCCCAAAAATCCACATATACTACTTTGCCTTTATAGTGTTCTAAGTCAATTTCTGCCGTATTATTTAAATTGGCTAATACCAACTCTGGTGCTAACTGATCTTGCATGCTTGATTGGGTATTTGCCAGACACATTGAACTGGCAAATACCGTTAGAAGTAATAAGCAACAGCGAATCATGAGTTTACTCTACTGTACTATTGGCAATTGGGGTTAGCTCTACCAATAGAAATTGGTCAAATTCAGCGTTCAATTTTGCATTACCATTAGCTACCGTCACTACCCCTAGTTCTTTTGAGTGGAAATAGTCTGTTACTCGGTATTGTTTAGCTGTTAAACCGCGCAACTCAAGATTGCCACTAAAACTATCAGCATAAAATGCGAAGTATAGCTTGCCATCTTTGGCAACAACATGGGTTTCAGGGCGATCAAAACCAATGTCATATAGTTCACCTAAGTAAGTGCCTTTAGGAAGCATTTTGCGGTTATATAAATCAAACCATTGCTTCCAGATGGCTTCTTTTTCAGGGTTGAGCAGAAACTGCTGCGCCGCTTCATTGTCTGATGGCATCGTAAACTTAGTCCCAAGAACCGCTCCAATGCCGAAAGATGATGCAAAATCACTGGCATCGTCACTAAGTTCAACATGGTCCCCGTAATAAGGTGCTGATTCCCCCATTAAGCCTTTTAGAGTTTTCCCCTTTAATCTTACTTGCCAAGATGTTAGTGGATCAGAGCTAACGGTTTGATTCATGTAAGGGAGGTTGTGGAATGCATATGAGTCTCCGCAAGGACATATTTCTATTACCGCTTCAGGGTTAATTTCCATGGCAGTGTCATAAAGTAACTTCCAGTAATCAGCTAGGGCTTCAACTGATGCCTCAGGAGTAGCGTGATTGTGTTCTGGGTTATAACAAGGAGGAACTCCGTTTAAGTGATGGCCGTCAATTTTTAAACCTTCATAACCCCATTCACCAAGCATCTTTTTAACTAGCTCAACACTGTGTTGACGGACTTGCTCGTCCGCGGGACATAAATAGTAACTGTCCCACCAGGTCACATCTCGAGTGCTACCATCTTCATTAAGCAGCAACATTTCAGGATGTTGTTCAATCATATCGGTACCAGGATCCACAGCCAATGGCGCCCACCATAACTTAGCTTTCAATCCAGCAGATTTAATATCACCAACAAATGCTTTCATGTCAGCATCACCATTGGGGAATTTTTCTGGATCAAGATACCAATCCCCTTCTGCCGTTTGCCAGCCATCGTCTAAGACGGCCCATTCCAATCCCAACTCTTTAGCTTTTGGTAAAGTTTGCAGTATTTCTTCAAAACTAAAATCACGTTCGTAACCCCAAGCACACCAAATAGGCTCATAAGCCGACTCCGGAACATCCGCCATGGTCAGACCCTTACGCGCCATTACGTTGCGATACATTTTCAGTGTTGCGTAATAATCTTTTTGATGGACAGATACGAAGGTATCCAGGGTGGTCAATTCATCTCCAGGGGCTAACTTCACGGTTTTTTCTAACTCAACCTGTAAATAAGCCGCTTTATCTGTGATGTGTTCATTTGCAGGGTAAGTAACAGGGAGTGACACCAATTTTGGATCCAAATCGATATGACCAATGGCTAATCCTATATCTTTTCGCCAAATATCAGCAACTGCGGTACCACTGCCATAATCGGTGGCATTCATTCCCATATAGTTTTGTTGCTCATAACCGGGAGCTAAAGGCATTACCCAATCTCGGCGATCCTCATAAGATGCGCCCTGATAAGACCAAAAATCTGGCTCAGAATCATTAAGCAGACTAGCTAAATGAGTTTCCCTAGTGTTGTTAGTGGCGTAAAGTTGATAGGCATTTTGTACCCACTTAGTCAGAATCACACTTTGCTCAGCGGTATTTTTGTATGTGACTCGAATAAACAGTGTATTAGGGAAGTCAGGAAAAGCTTGTACTTGTAGTTGTTTTTGTAAGCCATTGGAAGCCAAGCCAACTAAAGTGGTTTGGATGCCCTTACCCAGTTCAGATTCAACTTTTTGCTGAGTACTATTGAGCACCCTAAAATTATCAACTAACTCACCTGATTTAGTAACCAGATACTCACTTGTCTGATAGTCACCAAGCACATTAATTTTATCGCCTAGGGTGGCAGAGACACGGGTGCGCAATTGCCCATCGAACTCAAGGGTGATGCCGCTATTTTCGACTTTGATGACTTCATTTTTCGGCTCTTCCGGAGTGATGCAAGCATGCAGCAAAGGCACGCTCACTAAAATGGCAGCCAATCGAGTGGCGAACTTGAATCTCATTGATATTCTCCATTTACTAGGTTCAGTAGATGGGCCAACAAAGGCCCACCTACCCTTTCTAATTGTAATTAATTGATGCTAAACACTCGGCGAGCATTGTGATAATAAATCTTATCGATTACTTCTTTGGGTAACTTCAAGCCGGTTACGATGCCGTCTACTTCAGGCACCGTGAACTCTGAGTCTGTGTTAAGGTAACGCCAATCTTCCAACCATTTTTGATGGACGCTATTTTTAAATTCTTGATCTGCAGCTTCGGAACTATGGGTAAGATCTGTGGCATACAGGATGCGATCTTGATAGGTTATAAAAAATGCTCTAACTTTGTTAAGATCATTTACTGACTGGGCTTGTACTTGTCCCATGCGAGCAGCTAGATCAATGGTCGCGTCAGGATAGCGCTGCAAAAACTCTGACATGGCATCAACACTCCACTCTAAACTGGCTAGGTGAGCACCAATAAAGCGCATTTTAGGATGTTTATCTAACATATTGTTACGAGCTAGCATTTGCGCTTCATAACTGGGCATTTCTGGGTGCAAATACATATGATACTGAGGGTGCGCAGCAAAATACTGTTTATCATTATTCACGCTCATTTGCTCTATGGGTAACCAGCAGTTATGGGGTTCTCCCTGATGTCCTATTACGGGAACATGTAATTGACTTAAATGATTAAATATAGGATCTAAACCTGCATCATCAATCATCACCAACTGCTGTTCGCTGTCTCGGAACGACATGCCAATGTTCTTCCAAACTTTTACGGCCTTAGCACCATCGGCAAGGGCCTTATCTAAACGTTTTTGCACCGCGGATGCCCACGAAGGATTGTCCCAATTGAGCATTGAAAAAGTGGCAGCAAAATACAGGGTTTTCGGGTAGGCCTGGGTTAATGATAAGGCAATAGCTTGTTGTTCGTCGATAGGCGGAAAATCAGGGTAATCGACGTTAATAGTCAATAGCTCAAAGTTGTCTGCTTGAGCTTGTTCAATAAATGCCGTAGCTTGCTTATTTGCGTGCACATGGGTATCAAATTTTTTAACACTGGCGAAGTCAGACATTGTGTAATGATCTGACATTTCATCTTTGCCAGCTTTAGAGTGGCTGCAAGAGATCAGTGTTGTTGCTATGATTAACAACAGTATTGAATTTAGGGAAGCTGTAAACTTATTCACCTGCACGCCCCTCCAAAGTTGAATTCTGCGGTTTTTCTTCTGGTTCTAACGCCAAAATTAGCGCAGCAATAGTGGCAATAATAATGCCCGCAATTTTTACGTTATTAGGTATCACATCTAAAATCACTATAGTCAGTACGGTAGATAACAGTGGCGCTCCAGCATTAGTTAATGGTGAAACAACGATGGCTTTGCCGTAACGAAACGCATAAACCAAACACAACGCACCAATGGCATTTAATATTTGTACCGAAGCTGTTTCAAATAGCATAGAAAAACTGTAATCAACCTGTGCGTTACTATCTGTCATTAGGTAAGCAACAGGAATCAATGAAACTGCGGTGACTGTCATATAAAAGAAGATACTTTCAGCGCTCATATGATGGTTTGAAAGCTTCATACAAAATGCTTGAACTCCCCATGCAGCCATGACACCAAGTGCTAACAAGAACCAAAGCACACCGTAACTCTGCTCTTCACCAGCAGGTGAATACTCAAACAAGGGTAACGCCAACATTGCTAGTAGGATACCAATCCCACCTAGTAAACCAGTTCGTTCTTTAAGCAAGCCTAAAGAGAGCGCAATGGTAATCACTGGCGATAAAGAGACAATCGGAAAAATCAAGTAACCAGGACCAACAGATACGGCGTAAAACAGTAACATTTGACCACCGCTGCCTAAGAAACCAATCCAACAACCCAGCCAAATAGAGCGCTTGTCGGTCTCCAATTTCCAACCAATGAGCTTCAAGGCGACAATACAAGGAATAATCATCGTAATGGCCCATATGCTATAAACCACCGTTGATGGAATTGATTGATTAGCAAATACCGCAGTTAATGCGCCCCAAAGTCCCCACGAAATCGTGGTTACCATGGCAAAGATTAACCATTTTTTTGACTGCATTCTTATCTTCCTATCTTGTTTTTATTATTGAGCAACGCAACTGGCGTATTAGTAAATAAATGTAATTCAAAACTTTAACCATTGATTCAAAGCCTAAGGCAAACGCCTTAGGCTCGATTAGTCGTTAATTAAAAATCGTATCTCAAACCCGCTTTAAAGGTTCTACCGTAAAGTTGAATAGATGCCGGTAAATCGGGGCGTCCTTGGAAGCTACGATTAGACTCATCAAGCAAATTTTGACCTTCAACTGACAACTGCAAATAATCAGTTACGTCATACTTTACCGACAACGACATAATCTTGCTTTCTTCCATGGTCGTCTGATAATCATCTCCCAATGGACTAAATGCATCGACAACTAAATCACCAGTGTAATCTAACGCTAGCTGCGCACTTAATCGGTCTTTTTCATAAATTACAGAGAACGAGTAAGAGGTATCAGCAACACCTGGCAATGCGCCTGCATCTTCGCCATTTACAACAGTACTGGTATCGGTATAAGCATAACTAGCCGTAAAACCGAAGCCGTTTTCAAAGAATTTCTGAACCCCAAGTTCCAAACCAAAAACTTCGGCTGAATCACCATTGATTGGCTGGGTAACTTGAAAGCTCTCTCCGGCAATTTCTTCTCTTGTGGTGTTCGATGTAATGAAACCATCTAATTCTTTCCAAAAAACTGTCGCATTTAGCAAGCCACCTTCTTCGAAATACCATTCCAGTGCCATATCAGCTTGGTCGGAAAATACAGGTTCAATATTTGGATTTCCACTGATATCCATAGTAAACAACCCAGATTGCGCATTATCTGTAGTTAATGGTGCCAGTTGATCGAGAGTCGGACGAGATAGGGATTGCGCCGCGGCAGCCCGCAAAAGCAAGTCATCAGTAATATGAAAACCAAAATTGATTGCTGGCAGAATTTTACTGTAACTACCATTTGCGGTTTGTGCCGCGCTATCGGAGTATTCGACGTCCCAAGAAGGGTTCGACGAGTCTGGATTAACAATCTGAATTGATTCGATATTGTTGTAAGAATACATAGCCGTGACTTCGGTTTTTACCCAGCGAAGACCGGCATTGGCAAACCATCGATCACCTTCAAAATTAGCTTGTAAATATAATGCGGTTGTATCTTCTTCAATATCATAAGAATTAACTGGGTTGTAAATAGGCTCCCAGAGCTCAGATTCATTTTCTCCAAACGTACGTTCATTGCCAAGGTAATCAACAATTGTCATTCCATCAGAAGCCGCTAGGCCAGCAGCATAATCTGGGATGCTAAAAATCGGAAAAGAACGGGGAATATTCGCCCCTTCACCAGCAAACAGATTATCGTACGGGAAGTCACGAACCACATCCGCACCCACTTCGCCAAACGTAAACGGATAACCACAGTAGTTACAAGCACCATATTCGTAGTTATCGTAAGCCGTATTGGTTTTATTGCGACTAGTATAAGCAGCCCCAAAGTCCAACGACACAAGTACATCATGGTCAAAGCTCAATTCACTATCCAAGGAAAACCCGGTAACCGTATCTTTGATATCACTTCCATCTCTTGCCGCCCAATGGGGGGAAAAGTCGTCATTCCCAAAATCATTGGAACTACGGCCTTCGGTCCAAGTCGGGATATAATCCGGCAAACCACCATTATTAAGTTCATAATGACCGCTATGTGCACCAGGAGCCCCTGCTACGACAAAAGTATTTTTACCACCTGAATCACGCTCTGATTGAGAGCGGTATACATCTGCTTCAACAATCAAATCGTCAGTTAATTGATACTTTGCATTTAAACCAAACAAAGATGTATCGACGGTACGGTGTTCGTCTAACGTCACAACCTCCATACTTACATCTGCTACGTCCATGGCAGTGATAACATTACCATCTAGCACGATATTAGATAAACGATTTTGAGCCTCGCTTTCATCTGCCATGTAGAATGATTGCGTATAACCGGTGGAGTCTGCTTCCAACTTTGTAAGCATGATATCGACACCAACTTGCAACTTATTGTTTGGACGCCATTGCAAGTTTGAAGTAACACCAGTGCGTGAAAAATCAGTAGCATAAGAACCAAGCGCATAGGAGCCAGGAATGACTAAATTTTCTTCATTGGCGCTGATTATACCGTCAGCATTCACATCGTAGGACATTTCATCTTGTACACCAAAGACAAAGTTGTCGAACATATCATCAGCCCGCTCATTTCCGTTTGCGTGAGTTACACCGACAATAAAGCCTAAAGTTTCGTCATCTGTTGTTGTGCTATAAATAGCATTAAACTTTTTTCCCACCTCCTCAGATAAATCATTGTAATCTGCAGTGGCAGAAAACACCCCGTGTTGCCCTGGATTATCGAGTGCTTTAGCTGATTTCAAATTAACAGCTCCACCGATACTTCCTTCAATTCCTTTAGCTTCAACGGTTTTCCAGACATCGGCACCATTGATCATTTCTGAAGGAATAACGTCAAACGCAAAATTACGTCCTCCATCATCGGTGGCAAGAATACGGTTATTAAGGGTTACAATACTAAATTCTGGACCTAATCCGCGAATATTGACATATTGCGCTTCTCCCCCTCGAGTCCGACTAACGGTGATACCTGAAATGTGTGAAAGGGAGTCAGCCACGTTATCATCGGGGAAACGCCCTAACTCTTCAGCCGCAATTGAATCGACTAAAGATTTCGCATTTTGTTTTATGGAAACAGATTTTTCTAAACTACCTCGAACTGCTGTCACAACGATGACTTCAGTACTGTCATCAGTTTGCTGAGCGCCAACTTGTGGCGCACTTAGCCCTAAAACTACCGCGCACGCCAAAGTTGATTGTCTAAATATTTTGGTTTTGTGTTTATTCATGAGTATCACCTTGTCACCTGATATATGGAAACGACATAGTTTTTATTTTTTTATTTGAACTACACCAAGCCGTCTGTCAGAAACAATATTGGCTATCAATGAAACCATTGTCAATACAAAATGAAACATAAAAAAGCAATTATTTTGTAACCCTTTAGTTTAAAAGCAAATAAACGACATAAAAACAACAAAAACAGCCATCAAAATCAGACCAAATGAAATTTAATGTAACTTTTATGTTTACATACCATCCTTTATCCACCATAATTTTGCCAAATATAGGCTATACCCATCGAAAATGGAGGTAAAATGAAAGTATTATTAGATATGGTAAAGCAGCAAAAAAAAGGGGTATGCTCTGGAGTATACGCGGTCTGCACCTCTAACCCGTTAGTAATAGAAGCTGCAATGCAACATGTTTTATTACATAATGAAACCTTATTACTTGAGGCAACGTCTAACCAAGTTAACCAAGATGGCGGATATACCGGCATGACGCCTAAAGACTTTCGTAAAATGGTACTTGCTATGGCCAATCGTGTCGGTCTTAATGAACATAGAATTATACTGGGTGGCGATCATTTAGGTCCCAATTGCTGGCAGCATCTTGACGCTGAAGAGGCAATGCAAAAATCAGAAATACTAATTGATCAATATGTTCGCGCTGGTTTTGGCAAAATTCATTTGGATTGTTCAATGTCTTGTAGTGATGATCCTATTCCTTTGGGTGATCATGACGTTGCTAAAAGGGCTGCAAGACTCTGCTTAGTTGCAGAAAAAGCATGGAAAGATTCAGGTAGCGAAGCGCCAGTTTATGTAATTGGAACGGAAGTACCTGTACCCGGTGGAACTCAAGATGATTCAGAAGAATTGGAATTAACCTCTGTTGAAGATGCCAATACGACGATAGCCATCCATCAGAAAACCTTTGCAGAAGCTGGATTGTCTTATGTTTGGCCGAGAATTATAGGCTTGGTAGTGCAACCTGGTGTTGAATTTGGCTTGCACAAAATTGATGCTTTTGTACCAGAGAAAGCCCATGACTTGAGTGAAATGATTAGCCATCACGAAAATATGGTATTCGAAGCCCACTCCACAGACTATCAAACACAACAACATTTGACGGATTTAGTGTCAGCACATTTTGGAATATTAAAAGTAGGTCCATGGCTGACTTTCGCGTTCCGAGAAGCTTGTTTTGCATTGGAGTGTATTGAGCAAGAATGGATAGCCGCTAATGATTGGAGTAATCTGAAAAACACCCTATTAACAGCGATGCATACAAACGATAGTTACTGGAAAAAATATTACTCGCAAGACAGCCGACAACAGGAATTGGATTGCAAATACAGTTTGAGCGACAGAATAAGATATTACTGGCCAGATAAAAATGTGGATAAAGCGCTTTCACAATTAATAGAAAATCTTGAACAGAACCCGCCGCCACTCACACTTATCAGTCAATATATGCCTGAGCAACACAATGCCCTAATTGCCGGTGAAATTGATAACTCAATTAAAGGGTTTATATTTCACAAAATATCTTTAGTACTAAAACAATACTCTGCCGCCTGTAACCCGCAGCCAGTCAATTGATCAAGGAATTCAGCAAACTATGAATTATCTAAACTTTTCCGAAGAAAAATTAGCACAATTAGACGGCTATTGGACAGCCAAAGAAATCAGTCAACAACCAGAATGCTGGCAAGCAACTTTGAAATTGCTGCAGTCTCAGCAACAACAAATAGAAGCTTTTTTGACCCCTATATTAAACAAGCCGAACATTCGCATTATCTTTACCGGTGCAGGAACATCAGCCTTTGTTGGCCAGTGCGTCACTCCCATTGCAATGCACGAGTTGAATAAACGAGTGGAAGCTATTCCAACCACTGACTTAGTGTCAAACCCTTCAGAATATTTTCAGGCTAAGGTGCCGACACTACTTGTTTCTTTCGCACGTTCAGGAAACAGTCCGGAAAGCGTTGCAGCATTGGAATATGCCGACCAACTTGTTGACGAATGTTATCAGTTAGCCATAACTTGCAATAGTGATGGTGAACTTGCGAAGCGCTGTGAAGGTAATAATAAACTCGCGTTATATCTACCTGAACAAACAAATGATCGCAGTTTTGCCATGACTTCTAGTTTCAGTTCTATGTTGCTTAGTGCACTTTATTTATTCTGTCCAACTCACAATTTCGAAACCGGACTTAACGAGGCTGTTGCTGCAACGACAAAACTTTTAAACAACCAAATTTTACCCCTATCGAAATTGGCGGATAAAAAGTTCAGCCGTGTAGTGTATTTGGGTAGTGGTACTTTTAAAGGCTTAGCACAAGAAAGTGCGTTAAAATTGTTAGAATTAACCGACGGTCAGACTATGGCGTGTTTTGACTCCCCCTTAGGATTTCGCCACGGGCCTAAAGCAATGATAGATGCAAATACCTTGGTTATTGTGTATATCTCCAATAATCCACTCACGCGGCAATATGATCTTGATTTAGTGAATGAATTACATACTGATGATGAAGCAGGGCATGTTCTTACCATACGAGCAGATTCAATTCCAATGATCCCTCAAGAAAATGAAATTGTGTTTGATAACATGGCAAGGCTATCGGATCGTTTTTTGCTTTTACCCTTTATTGCTTGCGCCCAAGTGTTTGGTTTTTTCAACGCGCTCAGTGTGGGGAACAAGCCTGATAACCCAAGCGCTTCAGGAACCGTAAATCGAGTAGTAAAAGGTGTGAATATTCACACTCTGTAATCTAGTTAATTGTTTCTCAGGAGATAACCATGTTTTTAGGTGTAGATGGTGGCGGGACAAAGACGGCATTTGTGTTAATCAACGCTCATGGTGACGTTCTAGCCAGTCACCAAGAAGCCACGTGCTACCACGTTGAAGTGGGTATTGAAGGTGCTAAAACCGTCATAGCGAAAGGTATATACGCATTACTTTCAAAGGCTGATAAGACAGTTAATGAACTAGAATATGGTTTCCTGGGATTGCCGGCGTTTGGCGAAGATAGTGAAGTAGATCCAATTTTAGCAACGCTTCCCTCTATCATACTACCGCAACAAAACTATCAGTGCGATAATGACATGGTCAATGCATGGGCTGCAGCCTTTGCAGGCCAAGATGGTATTAACATGATCGCTGGCACAGGCTCCATTGCTTACGGTAAACGTAACGGTAAAAGTGCAAGATGCGGCGGTTGGGGAGAACTATTCAGTGATGAAGGCTCTGCCTACTGGATTGGTCGAAAAGGACTGATGCTGTTTTCACGTATGAGCGATGGACGAGATATAAAAGGTCCACTTTACTATAAGTTAAAAGAAACCTTTAATATTATCAACGATCTGGATATGTCGGCATTAGTGCTAACTAAATGGCAAGGCTCTAGAGGGAAAATAGCACAAATATCGACTCTTGTGTTTGAAGCTGCTTTAGAAGGTGACTTGTTGGCTAAGCAGATCTTTAGTGATGCAGGTAAACAGCTAGCTGAAATAGTTGAGGGAACCCGTAAAGCATTACAATTTTCAAGCGATGAAGAGGTCAAAGTTAGCTTCTCCGGCGGTGCATTTAGCGCTAGCGACATTATCACTAAGCCCTTTTCCGAAGCATTACAGGGGTTTTCAGACACATACCATATCCAAAGACCAGAATTTCCACCTGATATAGGTGCCGCAATTTATGCAGCAAAGCTATCGGGAAAAGCACTTTCTGCTGCGGCCCTAGAGCGTTTGAAAAAGAAGTAAATTGAGCTTAGTTGAATGATATAACTTAAACGGGCTAAAGCCCGTTCTACAATTAAAAGGCTTCAAGTACATCGTCGCTTCCGTTAACGAACTAAAGCCCGTTCTACAATTAAAAGGCTTCAAGTATATCGTCGCTTCCGTTAACGAACTAAAGCCCCCTATTACATCGTCGCTTTCGTTGACGGGCTAAAGCCGTTCCATAATTAAAAGGCTTCAATTACATCTTCGCTTCCGTTATCGAACTAAAGCCCGTTCTATAATTTAAATCTAACCTAACTGACACTTAAACATTTAAAAATGCCGGAAGTGAAACTTATTGAAACAAATGAGCAGTTACCAATTTCACTTATCTGCCTCTGAAAATCGATATTATAAAATAATTTTGAGAGTCTTCGTTTAATCTCTCTAACGCATACAGAGTAAGCCCAAAAAACCTACCAACACTTTTATTCACAGGCATTTCAGGCTATATTTCGCTCAAAATAAAAATGTAAAACCTTCAATTTATGCTATTAAAAATGTTGCAATTAAGCCTCAACCACATTTCATTGTGTTACGTTTTGTTTAAAAAATGTTGAAAGTTAAATTAAACTTGGTTATCGTTTCGTTAGGTTTGTTTTTGTTTACATCACCATAATACAAAGAGGGCTTCATGAATACTCACTTTAACAAGACATCGTTAGCAATTGCCGTGGCGTTGCTTTGTACTAATGTCCACGCACAAGACTCAATTGATAACACAACTGACGAAACTGAAGTCATAACGGTTACATCGGCTCAAGCTAGCTTAATCAAAGCTTTAGATCTTAAGCGCTCTAGTGATTCAATCGTTGATGGTATCACAGCTAAAGAACTGGGGATTTTTCCGGATGCCAATGTTGCAGACTCGCTATCTCATATTACTGGGGTAACAATTGACAGAACAAGCGGTGGTGAAGGCAAAGGCGTTAATATTCGCGGTTTGGGTCCTGAATTTAGTATTGTAACCATTAATGGTCGTATTATGGCAACCGATCAAAGCGGCCGTGAATTCGCTTTTGATGTCTTACCATCAGAAGTCATTTCAGAGGCTTGGGTACATAAGTCTGTTAAGGCTTCAACGCTTGAGGGCAGTATAGGTGGGGCAATTGATTTACGAACGGCCCGTCCTTTTGATAACAAAGGGTTACAAGGATCGTTCTCAGTTGAGGGCAATTATGGTGATAAAGCCGATAAAAACGGCTACAAATTTACCGCGGTAAGCAGCAACACTTTTGCTGACGAAACAATGGGCTTTCTGTTTTCTGCTTTATACAGCAACACACCGACACGAACGGACTCACTCTCAGATTTGAATTATGGGGTCAATTGGGGTTGGGATCATGACAATAGCGATGGTGGTGTGGTTAACTGGCAAGATGCTTCTAACGAATTAATCATTCCTAATGTTGTCGCCTATACCGCACAAATTGAAGAAAAGAAACGTATGGCATTCTCCGGTGCCTTCCAGTATCAACCCAGTTCAAAGGTTGATATTAATGCAGACTTTCTTTGGACTCGCTTAGACGCGCCATCTCAAGGTTATACCGAGTCATATTATTTGGTAGGTCAAGCGTCGAGTTGGCGTGATGCTACCTTTGGCGGAATTGCAACTGAGCTAAACCCAGAGGGAACAATGGTCACTGGCATGACCATGGATAACCTGATTCCAGAATTAGTGACCATAACCGAACATCGTGTTGTAGATACTTATCAAGTCGGTTTAAATGGAAAATTTCAAGTAAACGATAACTTTACTGTAACCGGTGACGTATACCTTTCTAATGCTAAACGCGACGCCGGCGGTAAAGATAAGTTTGTTGTAGCCCACGGCATAGGTGGGGTGCCAAACACGGCTACTTTTAGCTTGACAGAAGGCGGCTTACCTAACGTTATAATAGATTTTGCGGATGATGCAATTAGCTCTGTTGGTGACTTAGTTAACGACAGTCAGTTCGGACCGCATTATTCCCAAACCAATGGAGTGAATATTGAAGATGAAGTTATTGGGGGGTCACTTATAGGCGAGTTGTTTTTAGATATGCCGATTGTTTCAAGTATTGAATTTGGTGCTGTTTATAACAAACGTAGTAAAGATCGTGTGAAAATAGACAATCAACATGCACAAACACTATACAGTAATGCGCCTTTTACTTTCGCAGATACGGGTGTTGATGTTGTGCAAGGCTTTCCGATAGATGATTTTTTGAGTGATGTTTCAGGCGACTTTCCACGACAATTTGTAGGATTTGATATTGATGCTTATCAAGCAGCTTTAGAAGCCTCAGATAACAACCCGGATGTCATCAACCGCTTTACCGGAGAGGTTTACCCCGACGGATATTCAGATGCAGATGAAGGACGTTTCAATCCAAACGAATCTTTCGAAGTTGTCGAAGATACAAAATCCTTTTTCGTTCAAGGTAACCTGTTTGGTGAAATAGCGGGCATGGAATGGTCAGGTAATGCTGGTTTACGCTATGTTAACACTGATACCACGTCAAATGGTTGGCTTTGGGAAATCGAAAAAGTCAGTGCGCCAGCCGCTTGGGTGTGGGTAGTGGAACACTATGATCCGGTTGCGATCTCAGTGGAAAATAGTTATTCCGAATTACTCCCCTCTGTCAATTTCGCTATTGAATTATTGGACAACTTACTTCTGCGTTTATCTTATGCCGAGGTAATGGCCAGAGCTTCGTTAAACCAATTATCAACCCAAGTGGACGATGGCTCAGCAGCATGGGGGGAGTTTACTCTAAATCGAGTGGGAAACCCTAAGCTATCGCCGGTAAAAGCCAAACAATCTGACGTATCCATAGAATGGTACTTTTCAGAGGGATCCGCATTGACGGCTGCAATTTTCCAGAAAGACATCAAGGGATTTGTACAAGATTGGCAAAACGTTTATCCCACTGAGGAAGATCAAGCAAATCGCCCAGTTTACCCAGTAGAAAATCCACAACCTTGGATAGAAACTGGATACGTCGATACTCCATTTAATGTGTTCGAACCCAAAAACTTAGATACCGCTAAAGTCCTTGGTTATGAGTTTTCACTGCAACATTTCTTTGAATCTGGTTTTGGTATTAATGCAAACTACACCTACATAGATACAGAATCGTATCAAGACGGAACAAAAATAGGGGTATTGGCGGGAATTCCAGATACTTCTTATTCACTAAATCTAATGTATAACACCGATAATCTGAGCTTGAGTCTATCGGGCTCGCATACTGAAAGTTTCATTCTGAGTCATTGGTCCCCCCTTAATTTAGTCAGTGAAACTCCATACAAAGGAACGGCTGATCCAATGACTTGGGTATCGGCTTCAGCTACGTATTCATTTAGTAGTAATTTAGAAGCCTATGTGCAACTAGATAACTTATTAAATGACAATTGGCATAGCTATAACGGCACTAGTAGCGTGCCAGGTTCATACTCAGAATGGGGTCGCAAGGTGTTTGTCGGCGTTCGCTACAAATTATAAATAGCAATTAGTTCAAGCTCCGAAATGGCTCATTTGCATTCGTGTAAGTGGGCCTTTTTTTTCGTTTTGTTAAAAAATTAAATTAACGATTTCTCACCTACCCATATAGAAATGTCTGTCGTTTTTACATCAATATTCTAAATATTGATTTCACACCGCATCAGATTGAGTCTCCAATACCTGCTCTTCGAAATTGAGAGTATCTACCCTTTATAAATTGCCATTCTCGCTTACGTTCTTTCCTGTAAACTGCAACACAGCAACCAATACGACTAAGCTAGCTGCTTAATTACCTGTGTCAAACTGGTAAATATGTATTGTTAAGAAGCATCTGCCAAACCAATCGATAGTGCAAAAAACACTCAATAAGAATACCCTTGGGTCTCAAACAAAAAAGCTGCTATGTTCAATCTGGACTACAATTTTCAGTTCAATTGATGACTTTTAAAATACGCGCGCGAATAAAACAGGATTTTTTATGATCAAATTAAACACAGTATTGATAACGGGAGCATCAGAAGGGATTGGCAGGAGTTTCGCCGAAACCTTTGCCAAACACGGACACGAGCTGGTTTTAGTGGCTCGTAATCAGCAAAAGTTAAATGAATTATCGATTTATTTAAATGCAAAATATGCTGTGACTTGTCATGTATATCCCACTGACTTAAGCCTTAAACATAGCGCACAAAAGTTATATGAACAGTTAATGACCGATAAAATAGAAGTCGACATTTTGGTCAATAACGCTGGCATGATGCAAATAGACCCCATTCAACAAGCGGATGTAGAAACGCTCAACAACTTAATTCAACTGAACATTCAAAGCCTAGTCAATATGACCCGCGTATTTGTTGGCCCTATGATTGCGAAGGGCGAAGGCCGAATAGTCAATGTAGGCTCTATAGCCAGCTTTATGCCGACCCCAAGTTTTAGTGCATATGGTGCAAGTAAAGCATTTGTTTTGTCGTTCAGTGAAGGGATTTCAGAAGATCTTAAAGGTACCGGCGTAACTGTGACTTGCGTGTGTCCGGGGATTACTGAAACTAAGATGTTGAGTGGCGCCCATGGCGTTGAACAGTACATCCCAAGTTTTCTAAAAGCACAACCAGATTCCCTCACCAACGACGCCTATAAAGCTATGATGAAAGGTGACGTGGTATTTCTAGATAAATTGGCCAATAAAATGTTAGTCCAGTATGCCACTCATTATCCACGCTGGATGGTACGGCGTATCAATGGCTTATTTCGTAGATTTACCCTTTAAATTTAAAGGGTACTAAAAATTTGACCTATACTTCTCGAAGTTTTAGTGAAGTCTTTTGATAGGAGAAAGTTATGCAAAATCCAGTTGGTTGGTTTGAAATTTATGTCGACGACATTAAGCGTGCTAAGGCATTTTATGAAAAAGTATTTGATGTAGAGTTGGAAGCGTTAAACGATCCTAGTGATGGCAGTGTAGAGATGCTCGCTTTCCCATCTGACATGGAAAAATATGGCGCATCAGGCGCACTCGTGAAGATGCCAGATTTTCCTGCTGGCGGAAATAGTACCTTAGTCTATTTTTCCTGTGATGACTGCGCAGTAGAAGGAGCTAAAGTTGAGAGTGCCGGAGGACAGGTTCAACGGCAAAAAATGTCGATCGGTGATTACGGATTTATAGTGCTTGCGATAGATACGGAAGGCAATATGTTCGGGTTGCATTCCATGAGCTAAAACCCATGCCACATGAACTCTCCCTGTAGGCGGCAGCTTTAGCCCCGCGAGAACATACAAGATTCCATGGCCTAAAGGCCATGCTACGATATTTCTATTGTAGGCGGCGGCTTTAGCCACGCGAAAGAAGACAAGCCTCCCATGGGCTAAAACCCACTCATCAAAACTAATACCAATTCAGCAAAAAATATATTTATCTTAAAGATAAATTTTTTTTGTTTCACAGCCCGTTAGGAAGTTGCAATGATAACTCCACTCAAACAGAGTCAGGATGGAGCGAGTTCTATTCTGTCATGCAATGAGTAATGAATATTTAACTGGTGAGCTAAAATGAGCAAAGATTACAGACGCGAAAAAGAAGACTTTGATAATTCAGACTGGATGTATAGTAATTCTGACGCGCCGCACAAAAGTAAGCGTATGAATGATATTGAAAGGCGTAAACGAGACAGTAAAAAGTTGAGTCGAGAGCGAGATAGACAATCTCAATATCATTAAGCTAGAAAGATTAAGCAGGCCATAGGGCTTGCTTAATCGGCATATTTAAAGTATTAAACGGGTAACCTAGTCAAATTCGTGAATTTGTTGTGGATATCCGTTTCCTTAGTACTTTTTTGGAAGTTGCTAATACACGCCATTTTGGTAAAGCAGCTGACAACTTATACCTCACTCAATCTGCCGTTAGTGCCAGGATTAAATTGCTCGAAGAGTATTTTAATACAGCCTTGTTTATTCGTAATCGAAATAGTATTCAACTTACTCCAGCTGGTGAACAGCTCATTCCTTACGCGAAACAATTGTCGGCAAAACTGCTAGAGGCAAAACAAGCATTAAATCATAAAAGCGTCAGATTTTTGAGTGTGGCAACCACTCCGAATGCATTCTATTTAAGTCTTGATAAGATCCTCTTCGAGGTCGCTCATCAATTTCCTGAGATATCGCTTCGAACAGATTTAGGAAACACTGAATTGTTGTCTAGGCAACTACATGAACGCACCATAGACATGGCCTTCACCACAGAACCGCTTAAACTGGATAACGTTGAAACCAGTCAAATAGCAGAAATCCCTCTGCGTTTTTTTGCCAAACCCAATAGCCAAGATTTGGAAGAATATGTTCACATTGAGTGGAGCCATAAAGTCACAGACAATGTTTATCAACAATTCCCCCAATGCCGAAATGCACGTTTAAAAACCAGCTCTTATCAAATAGGACTTGGGCAATTAAATAGTAGTGAAAAAGGCTGTACATTATTACCTGAAACAGGAAGCTATCCCGGATTGGTAAAATTGGATATTCCTTGTGATTTTAACGTGCGTATTTATTTGAATGTGATTGAAAATAACAATATTGAAGAACTCATTGCAGTAGTTAAATTTATCACAAACTCAGTTTCTGCAATAAGCTCCTAAAGGCCGCGCCCGATGGGCTGGATGAAATCCCCTCTCTGTAGGCGGGTGCTTTAGCCTCGCAATGTGTTTGAGATATTCCATGGCCTAAAGGCCATGCTACAGGGTTTCTATTGTAGGCGGCGGCTTTAGCCCCGCGAAAAATACAAGCCTCCCATGGCCTAAAGGCCATGCTACAGGGTTTCTATTGTAGGCGGCGGCTTTAGCCCCGCGAAAAAAACAACCTCCCATGGCCTAAAGGCCATGCTACGGATTTGAATGTGTAGGCGGGTGCTTTAGCGCCGCGAAAAAAACAAGCCCACATGGCCTAAAGGCCATGCTACGGGTTTGAATGTGTAGGCGGGTGGGATTATACTTTTTTAGGTAATGCCGTTATTTTTGTGAAACCTTCAGATTCAAGCTCTTCGTTAACACAATTTAAAACAAACTCTTGCTTGCTCAAATCGCCAGTACCATCTTCCGCGGCGACTTCAAGACAGTATTGCAGCATATCAGCAACGGTGTCTGGGTCTGCTGCTTCTTGCGCATAAGAAACACTAGCGTAGATTGCTGTTACTGCTGCGCCTAATAGCCATTTATTCATTGTTTTCTCCAATATAATTAGGGAATTTGATCGGTTTATAAAGTGGCTGGATTTTTATCCCATTAATCAATCTTTGCCAGCAAATTAATTTGCTCGTGAAGACAATAATTTTTCGTCAATGTACTAGGCTTTTATTGTTGTATTTGGCTATGGAACGTCTATATTTCGCTCACTTTTTTAAGGCTGTTAAAATGACTTTTTCAGCGTTTAAAAAATTCACATTTAAGGCTGAAATTAACAAATGTATAAATCGTTAGTCGTCGTTGACACGTTAGATGGGTTACCACAAATTGATGCAAATATAATCGATTTTGCTCAGTATTTGGCGGATTATCCTAAAGCTGGTGAACCCAAAACCAGAGTAATCAACTTATGTAATACATCGCTTTATTTGAGCGAGGGTTACTACTGTTCGTTACTGGCTGAAGCCCGTCAACATAAGGTGTTACCCAGCGTTAACTGTATTAACGATTTAACCGCATTAAATCGGCACGAATCAGTAGAAAAATCTGGACTAACACTAGCTAAGTCTTTCCTTCCTATGCAATTTGATAAGGAAGAAGTGGAAATCTTGGTATTTTTTGGTTGGACCGAAAATGAAAGTTTCAAAAAGTTATCAAAACATGTGTTTGAGCGTTATCCAGCGCCAATATTACGCCTAAAAATAAAGCCATCTGATAACTCTATTTGGGTGCAGGTATCGGTTATGGGCTGTAACGAGTTGGATGCGAAAACTTGGCCGGTGTTTATTCAGCGTTTGGAACATTACACCCAATCAACTTGGCGTAATCATTACAACAAGAAAAAATTCCGTTGGGACATGGCGATTTTAGTTAATGAACAGGAAAAAACACCTCCAAGTGACAGTAAGGCGTTGAAAAGCTTTATAAAGGCTGCTGAACAAGTGGGTATTCACGCGGAGCTAATTAACGCAAAACAAGCAACCAATATTGGTCAGTATGATGCTCTATTTATCAGAGAAACCACTGCGATCGATCACCACACCTATCGTTTAGCGCGCAAAGCTGAACAAGATGGTCTGGTAGTCATTGATGACGCACAGTCTATTCTGCGCTGTTGCAATAAAGTGTTTTTGCACGATGCATTTAGCTATAACAAAGTACCAGCTCCAAAAAGCAGTTTTGTGTCAAACGCACTTGATGAAACCTGCGAAAAGCTAGCCGCAGAATTTGGCTATCCAATCGTACTTAAGTTACCAGAAAGTTCGTTTTCAATGGGTGTGTTTAAAGTTGAGAACTTTGCTGAGCTAAAATTGAAATTAACCGAAATGTTGACTAAATCAGCATTGGTTTTAGTCCAAGAGTACGTTTATACCGATTTCGATTGGCGTATTGGTGTGCTTAATGGCCGTGCTATTTATGCTTGCCGTTATTTTATGGCTCGCAATCACTGGCAAATATACAACCACGGCTCCAAAGCACATTTCTCTGGTGATTTTGAGACTTTGCCAACTTTCGAAGTACCCAAGCCTGTGTTAGATGCGGCGGTGAAAGCCAGTGCTATCGTTGGTAAAGGTTTATACGGAGTAGACATCAAACAGGTTAATAACCAGGTATATGTGATTGAAGTGAATGACAACCCCAGTTTGGAGTCGAAAGTGGAAGACCTTTATTTAGGTAAAGAGCTGTACATGATCATTATGCAAGAATTTGCGAATCGTCTTGAAGCGAGAGGTCGCTAAGTGAACATTATGGTATCTAAACAACAAACGATGCCAATTTTAATAAGAGCAGCAGCAAATGAAGATTTGCAGCAACTGCTCGAATTGGAAAAACAGAGTTTCGATTCTGATCGTTTAAGCCGCCGGAGTTTCAGGCATTGGCTGAAATCTCCTACATGTGTATTTATTGTGGCGGTACAAGAAAACGCGTCGGAAAAATCTCAAGCAGCGATATTGGGTTATGGACTTGTGTTGATGCGCAAAGGTACTCGCTTGTGCAGGCTATATTCGATTGCCGTATCGAAACAAGCCAAAGGAAGCGGTTTGGGCAAACGTATATTGAGTGAATTAGAAAAAGAATCTGTTGAGCGCGGAAAATTGTTTATGCGTTTAGAAGTAGCCTGTGACAATGAAACGGCGATAAACCTTTATAAATCTTTCGGTTACCGATCTTTTGGTGTTTATCGCAACTATTATCATAACAGTGTAGACGCTTTGCGTATGCAAAAGCCGATTCACCAACGTTTAACTCAACAACGCTGGGCAAGTTACCCTTGGTATCGACAAACCACGGAGTTTACTTGTGGACCTGCAGCTTTGATGATGGCGATGAATAATCTCGATTCTGAGATGAACATGAACCAATCTTTAGAGTTAGATATTTGGCGACAAGCTACCACCATTTTCATGACATCTGGTCACGGTGGTTGTCATCCTATTGGTTTAGGCATAGCGGCAATGGAACGGGGTTTTGATGCCAAGGTATATGTAAATACAAAAGACACTTTGTTTCTTGATGGCGTGCGCAGTGAGCATAAAAAAAACATCATGCATGCTGTTGAAAAACGCTTTAAACAACGAGCAAAGGAAATTGGATTACCGATCCAATATAGCGCACCCAGTGTAGCAATGATCCAATCAGAATTAGCAGCAGGTTCGGTAGTGCTGAGCCTGATAAGTACCTATCAACTAGACGGTAAAAAGTCACCGCATTGGGTGACTATTACCCATGTAGATGATGACTGCTTATATTTCCATGACCCTGATCCAGATGACACCACAGAGGAAGTTGATAATCAGCAAATGGCAGATTGCCAACATATTCCGTTGGCGAAAGAAGACTTTAATAATTTGTCGGTATTTGGTAAGTCCAAATTACGTACAGCCGTTGTTATTAGTCGTGTAAGTAAATAAGGAAAAAACATGACAAGCAATTTTTCATCTCAACTGATTGAAGTTATCTGCATCGCAGACACTCTTGAACTCAAGGCGATTCAAAGTCAGTTTGCTAAACACTTTGTGGTTAATCGTTACAGAGATGCGTTACATATAGATCTTCCTAAAGGTCATGTATTTATATTTGACTATGGGGTGGTTGTGACTTGGGGAATCAGTGCCGCTAAAAAGACTGATTTAATGGAAGACTTGAAGGCGTTTAATACCACAGGTCCAACTGAGCACTGGGAAGTTTACCAGTTTAATTTGGTCGATGATGCCAAGCTATCCATTTGCAATGACATCTTTACTTTAGGCGCGGCGAAAACTCACACTTTATTGGCCATAAGCCATGCGTTTGCGCAGTCACGTAAATTGGAAGTATTTGAATCTCAAGCGGAAAGTACGATTACCCATAATCGACATCTGGCAAAAGAACTTGCTACCACAGGTAATATCAAATTAAGCCGAAAAAAGCTGGCGATGCGACGAGGAGCGCTATTTCAAACTAAAAACGACATTATGTTGCGTTTTAGTTTATTGGATGTACCAGAATATTTTTGGGATTACCCTGCGACCCAAGAAGATTATTTGGCCGCAACCAAATATCTTGAACTGACTCAAAGAATTGAATTGCTCAACCTCAAGCTAGAAACTATTCATGAACTCTTTGAAATGCTGGCGGCGGAGCAAAACCATAAACATTCTTCATTTTTGGAATGGATAATCATCATCTTGATTGCGGTGGAAATAGTGCTTTTTTTCGTTCATTAACCGCAGGTTAGCGGTTAATCATAAAGGCCAAATACCTAACTGTATTTGGCCGTTTAAAGATATTTTTAGTTTAAAATTGATAGGTCATACCAACCCGAAAATTGGCATCATTATTCTCAAACCCAACGGAATCTTGAATGTCATGAGCAAGGGCGTTATCGATATTTAAGTGAGTCTGCAAATTATCCGATAACTGCCAATTTGCTGATACACCGTATTTAGCATATCCACCCAATTCAACTAATCCTGTGGGAATTGAACTATCTAAATACGCATCCCTCACATCTGCAAAAATTGAGATAGTCACGTCGTGCCACTGGGCATCTAAACTTGCACCACCAGACCATTCTGGGCGTCTGCGCAACTGGCTTTGCTGGCCGTCAACCGTGATATCTACATAACTTACGTCAATTGACAGTTGCAGCCACTTTGTTAATTCAATATTACTGTTTAGCTCTACCCCTGAAGTTTCCACACTACTTCGATTAACCGAGGTAAATAGTTCAGCGTCAAAATCTACCAAATCAGTGAAATCATTTTCAAATAACACCAATGTAATTTGCCCCAATTCAAAGACCCATTCCACGCCGAGTTCTTTATTGACACTGCGCTCTGGTTGCAACTCCGGATTGCCCACCAGCGGATGTGCCAAGGCAAAAAAGCTCGGCAATTTATAACCTTCGTTGTACACCGCAAACACATTTACATCATCAGAAAGATCATAATGTCCAGCGAATCGAACCGATGTTTCACTATCGAAGTTGTCAGCATCGTCATATCGCAATCCTAAATCTATAGCATAGTTATTTTGCGCATATTTCCCTTCAATAAAGGCACTTTGCGAATTCTGTTCTAATACAAAATCTACAGGTAGTTGAAATCCATAATCAAGAAAGCCAGTATTGCTGCCTTCAGCATCGCGTGCACTAACCCCAACCACAATGGTAGTTTGTTGATTTAGCTGATGATTCACAAACAATTCAATTTCAGAACGAGTGAACTGTGAATCAATAACACTAGCAGGCACACCTGATTGCACTCCTTCGGCGATACCTGGGTGATCTGATGACTCCTGACGATCCAACCAAGACAGGTTAAGATTAACAGCCAACGATGGTTCTAACTGAAGCGTATTGTTTAAGCCCACCAGCCACTGCTCGCTGTTGCGTTGTTCGGCTACCTGAGGCATTGCATAAAGCTCTCCACCGGAATCTTCAGCAAAACTCAGGTTTTCATTGTCACTGTAAGTGACTAACAGTCGGTGATTTTGTTTAGTGTTGGCAAAAGCGACTTTAAACAGACCTTGCTGACTGTTAGCCGTGGCAAAATCAGAAGCTTCCCTTTGCCTAGAAGATAGACTCGCCAACACCGAAACACCATTCGCGTAAGCATGGGAAAGATTTAAACTCCCGTTAACCTGTTTATCGCTGCCAACTTCAAAATTAATCGCTGGCGCAGCTTGCTCTCGAGTAATAATATGAATCACTCCGCTGATGGCCTCACCACCGTAGATGGCACTGATGCCACCGTGATAAACCTCAACTCGCTCGATACTTTGCGGGTTTATTTGGCTAAAATCGAAACCGCCCCCACGACTATTTGTTGAGTCATTAACCGCAACACCATCAATTAGAACCAAAGTGAAATTAGATTCGCCTCCACGCACAGATACAAAGGAAACACCACCAGCAACACCGTTCTCAGCAATAACGATATTGGGAATGCGATTCAGAAGGTCGAGTGTGGATGCAGGGTTGATAGCATCAATTTGCTCTCTAGATAAGCTGGAAAAACTGCCCGCTGTATAATCAGCTAGTCGCGTACCCGTAACCTGCAGTGTTTCCACATTTTGTTGGGCCAAAACCGATATTGAAGACACTGACAGGGAAAACAGCGCCGCAATGCAACAAAATCCGTACTTCAGATTCACTTGAATTATCCTTGATATTGATAGAAGAAATTAATTTAAGGGAGGCGATTCTAAATGCTTTTACTGACGCAATCACCTTTATTTATCGTTTTTATTGCGTTGTTCATCGGCCCGAATATACGTTCATTCCATGGCCTAAAGGCCATGCTACAGGGTTTTGCATTGTAGGCGGCGGCTTTAGCCCCGCAATGTGTTTAAGATATTCCATGGCCTAAAGGCCATGCTACGGGGTTTTGCATTGTAGGCGGCGGCTTTAGTCCCGCAATGTGTTTGAGATATTCCATGGCCTAAAGGCCATGCTACGGGGTTTTGCATTGTAGGCGGCGGCTTTAGCC
>NZ_JAUORY010000026.1:0-68743 GCF_030548145.1 Aliiglaciecola sp. 2_MG-2023 | reverse complement strand
GGGGTTTCTGTTGTAGGCGGGTGCTTTAGCCCCGCGCTATCCTATGATATTTCATGGCCTAAAGGCCATGCTACGGGTTTCTGTTGTAGGCGGTTGTTTTAGCCCCGCGCTATCTTATGATATTCCATGGCCTAAAGGCCATGCTACGGGATTTCTGTTGTAGGCGGTTGCTTTAGCCCCGCGCAATCATGCGACCTTTCATGGCCTGAAGGCCATGCTACGGGATTTCTGTTGTAGGCGGTTGTTTTAGCCCCGCGCTATCTTCCGACCTCCATGGCCTAAAGGCCATGCTACGGGTTTCTGTTGTAGGCGGTTGCTTTAGCCCCGCGCTATCATCCGACCTAAATATTTCCATGGGATAAATCCCATGCTACATTGTTATGTTTGCGAACATACTTTAAAAGGAAACCTACTATGCGATCCGCTTACCTAATCGGCTTGTTTCTTACGCTTTTTGCAACACAGCTGTTTGCCTTAGACCGAACTTTAATCGCGGAATCCCCTGAAGATGTAACTCCCTTATTAAATGGCCAAACTATTCCCAATGTGACACTGCGGACTGCGACTGGTGCGCCGGTTAGTTTGCAGGCGATGATTATGCAAAAACCGACGATTATATTGTTCTATCGTGGGGGATGGTGTCCCTATTGCAGCCGTCAATTAGCAGAGCTCAAAGATATCGAGCAACCTTTGGTTGATTTAGGTTATCAAATATTAGCAATATCGCCCGAATCACCAACACGTTTACAAGAGCAAAAACTAGAAACTGAATTTGCCGTGCAGTTGTTATCAGACGAAAGTTTACAGGCCATCAAAGGGTTTGGAATTGGTTTTTATGTACCTGCGGAAACAAAATCTAGATACAAAGAGAAAAACAACATAGTGTTAACCGAAGATGCGGACAGTGAACGGGCGGTATTGCCGGCTCCTTCAGTGTTTATTACCGACAAAACAGGCTTAATCAAATTCAACTATGTTAATCCAAACTTTAAAGTAAGACCTTCTGCAGAGCTGCTTTTACAAGCAGCCAAACTAAGTTTGTAAATACTTACTTAAGTTGTGAGCCCTTTCAAACAGTTAAAGTTGAACAGGGCTCAGTCATTCTCTAACTTGAACTTTTGACACTGTATGTCTCTTCGTTGAGGATCCGAACTTCACGTTGAGGGAATGGTATTTCAATGCCATTTTCTCTAAGGGTTTCAAAGATTATTAACATCAAATCCCCGCCAACGCGATTTTTGCCATCATCAATGCCCTCCATCCAGAATTCCACAAACATATTTACCCCAGAGTCCCCGAAACTATCAATTTCACAATCTGGGCGTTCTTCAAATGGTACGTCCGGGCCGCTGATGACAGAAGGGTGTTCGGCCACCGCCACTTTAATAAACTCTACCATCGAGCGTATGTCTGTTGCGTATGGCACTGAAAAATCTACTCGATAACGCTGCTTAGGATCTTTATGAGTCCAATTGACCATTAAATTGGAAATGAATTTTTCATTGGGTACCAGAATGTCTTTGCCGTCGTAGGTTTCTAGAACCGTGTATCGCATTCTGAACTCACGGACGAATCCTTTACTGCCGTCATCCATTTCCACAAAATCGCCAACGGTTAACGAGCGATCTAGCAAAATGATAATGCCTGAAATAAAGTTCGAAGCGATGGATTGTAAACCTAAACCCAACCCTACACCGACGGCGCCACCAAACACGGCAAGCGCAGTTAGATTAATGCCCATCACATTTAACAATAACAGTGCAATAATGCAAAATACCGCGACCTCAAAGAGTTTCGAAAAAACTTCTCTAGTACGAATATCTATCGATTCTTGTTTACGAATGATGTCTTTGCCAAAGCTATTAGATGCGCGTCCAAGCCAAAATAGCACTGCACCGAAAATCAGCACTCTTACCACGCCGTATGCGGTGATATTAACGTTACCTAAGGTAAGAGATATGTCTTCCAGTGCAACAATAACAGTGCTAAGTGAGCCGGTTAAATGCAGCAGTAAAATCGGTAATCCCACCCACTTGAATAGTTTCGCGGCGATAGTATTTACAACCAACACGCGAATCATTGAGTAATAGAAAAGTAAAACCGCAATGGTCAAGGCTGTATCCAAAAGCCATGTTGAAAAGCCTGCATTGTGGACTGTTTCGATAATCACTTTTAAGGTAATCAATGCAATCAATGGATAAACCAAATAACCCACTCGATAGGCGAGTTTACGCATAGGGTGAGCGCTTGAGTCTGGTTCGTAGTGAGTTAGTCCTACCGCATTTCGTATTTTGCGAGCCAACCAAAAAGCCAATAAGTAGACAAACAGCACTATGGAAACTTGAGCATAAGTATTTGGGTTGGTTAAAGTGCTAAGAATAACTAACCATAATTGATCAGCTTGGGTGGAAATGGTTTCTAGGTTCATATCAATTCACATTTTCAAATTTCTAAACTTACTATGAACCAATACCGTCAATTCGTATAGTTGGTTCGGAATAATTGCACTAAGTATAGACTTGGTTTTTATCCAATTTCAGGTCGGTGTTCATGTTAAAAGCAATCTTAAGCGTGAAACTTCGTGTATTTTAGATAGGTTAAAAGCCTTTAAATATCAGCGGGCAGGGGCTTTGTCCAAGGTTTTGTATTTTTAGCCTTCAGAATAGTTGTATTCTGCTGGCTGTAAGGCAAAATAACAGGTTGTTTCGTTCTGAATAAAAAGGCTCAGATGCAATCTCTGGCAATAACAAAATTAACCGAATTAAAAGGTGTAGGCAGCAAAGTTGCTGAAAAGCTCGAAAAAATTGGGTTAGTTACCATTCAGGACATGCTGTTCCATTTGCCCCTTCGTTACGAAGATCGCACGCGTATCTACCCCATTGGCGATTTGCAGCCCTTTTTGCACACAAGCATTGAAGGGGAAGTAATGTCTTGTGATGTGCAATTTGGCCGAAAACGGATGTTGGTGGTGCGAGTAAGTGACAATACTGGCACCCTTACCTTACGCTTTTTCCATTTCTCGGCAGCACAAAAAAACAGTTTAGAAAAAGGCACCACGATTCGTGCTTTCGGCGAAGTGCGGGCAGGCAAATTCGGCTTAGAAATGATGCATCCTGAATATCGCGTTAAACGTGATGAATCCGTCAGCGAGTTGGAAGAATCACTTACTCCAGTGTATCCCACCACCGAAGGCGTAAAGCAAATCACTCTACGCAATCTTAGTGAGCAAGCTTTAACTAAACTGAAACAGGGTGGTCTAGCGGAACTGCTGCCGGATAATCTTTACGCGGCACAAATTAGCCTAGTAGATGCTCTATCGCTCGTCCATAGGCCGCCTCCCGATGTCGCCTTGTCGCTATTAGAGGAAGGCAAACATCCAGCTCAGCAACGCTTGATCATCGAAGAACTACTAGCTCACCATTTAAGTGTTTTAAAAGTTCGCCAGCAAAGTAAGCGCCAACAAACTTTTTCGATTCCGATTTCTACAGCGTTAATCGACCAGTTTTTAGGAAACTTACCCTTTACTCCAACCAACGCACAATCCCGTGTGGTAGATGAAATTCAGCATGATATGCAACAAGACTCGCCAATGATGCGGTTAGTCCAGGGGGATGTGGGCTCTGGTAAAACATTGGTGGCGGCAATGGCAGCTTTGTCTGCTATAGGTGCAGGTTTCCAAGTGGTAATGATGGCACCCACTGAGCTGCTGGCAGAACAACATGCCAATAACTTTAGTGATTGGCTTTCACCGCTTAATATTCGAATTGGTTGGCTGGCCGGTAAGTTAAAAGGTAAAGCCAGAGAATCGGTATTAACTGAACTGAAAAATGGTCAGATTGATATGCTCATAGGTACTCATGCGGTTTTCCAAGAAGCGGTTGAGTATCATAAACTTGCCTTAGTTATTGTCGATGAACAACATAGATTTGGTGTGCACCAGCGTTTGGCGTTACGAGAGAAAGGCGAGCTACAGGGGGCGTTTCCCCATCAACTGATTATGACCGCAACCCCTATTCCACGAACCTTAGCGATGACAGCGTATGCGGATCTTGATACCTCGATAATTGATGAGCTACCCCCAGGGCGCACGCCAATCACCACAGTTGTGTTACCCGATACGCGGCGAGGTGAAGTGATTGAAAGAGTGCGCAACGCTGCAGTTAACCAGAAGCGTCAAACTTATTGGGTCTGTACTCTTATTGATGAGTCAGAAGTGTTGCAGTGTCAGGCCGCAGAAGACACAGCTATTGCCCTGCATACCGCTTTACCCGAATTAAAGGTAGGACTGGTTCATGGCCGCCTGAAATCGCAAGAAAAACAGCAAATCATGGAGCAATTTAAGCAAGGTGAATTGGACTTATTAGTGGCCACAACCGTAATAGAAGTGGGGGTCGATGTACCTAATGCTAGTTTAATGATTATTGAAAACCCCGAGCGGCTTGGCTTAGCACAATTACACCAGTTGCGAGGGCGAGTAGGGCGGGGCTCAGTGGAAAGTCATTGTGTGTTGATGTATCAAAGTCCATTGTCGAAAACCGCGAGCAAACGGTTAAAAGTGTTGCGTGAATCCCATGATGGTTTTTATATTGCGCAACAAGACCTTGAAATACGAGGGCCGGGGGAGTTGCTTGGTACTAAGCAAACTGGATTGGCGGATCTCAGAATTGCTGATTTAATTAGAGATGCCGAACTCATCCCTCAAGTTCAAAATATTGCTTCTCATATGTGGCAACATTATCCGTCAAAATCTCAAGCCATCATTAATCGCTGGCTAGGACATAAAGAGCGTTATGGCCATGCTTAAGCTAATATTAACTGAACCGGAAAATCCACAATTACAGGAACAAGCTGTTATTTGGCAAACAAACTGGGGATTGGAAATTGATAATCAGCAAACTCAGGGATTAGCGCTAGTATTAGATCAACACTATTTGGCCCTTAAACAGTTGGATGAACCCAAATTGGGCGCGGTGTTTGTAGACTTTGCATCTGATGTATTGACCTTCAGACGACAACAAACCAGTGTTAAAAAAGAATCCATAGCAAAGGCTGTGGGCATCAAAGGAAATGTTTTTCCGCGGATTTTAGATGCAACCGCTGGTTTAGGCCGAGATGCATTTATATTGGCAAGCTTTGGTTGCCACGTAGATATGATTGAACGATCCAAAGAAGTAGCTGCCTTATTAGAAGATGGTTTGCAGCGAGCTAAATCTCAACCACTGGTGAGTGATTGGCTACCGCAACGAATGACTCTTTTGCGCGGCACAGCGACGGAAATTATGGCGAGTTGGCAAAATACACAACCGGATGTGGTGTATTTGGACCCTATGTTTCCCCATCGCAAAAAATCGGCGCTAGTGAAAAAAGAAATGCGCTTGTTCCAAACGTTGCTGGGAGTCGATGAAGATGCGGATGACTTACTCGAACCTGCGCTAAAATTAGCAAAACAACGAGTTGTGGTAAAAAGGCCAGATACGGCTCCTTACCTAAATGATAAACAACCTAATATGTCGATTAAAGGCAAAAAGCTTCGCTTTGATGTCTATTTGACCAACCTATAGAATTAATTGGAGAACATTATGATTAGTAAAGGCAGTGAGTTACCAGAAGCAAATGTCACAGCAAGAATTAATGGTGAAATGAAAACATTCACAACCACAGACCTTTTCGCTGATAAAAAGGTTGTTTTGTTTGCTGTGCCTGGTGCATTCACACCAACTTGTTCACAAGCACATTTACCTGGTTATGTGACACTAGCCGATAAAATCAAAGCCAAAGGCGTCGACACTATTATTTGTTTATCAGTAAACGATGCCTTCGTGATGGAAGCTTGGGGTAAACAGCACAATGCCGACGAGATTTTAATGTTAGCCGATGGCGATGGTAATTTTACCAGCGCGATCGGTATGAACATCGACACCGGCACATTTGGTGGCATCCGTTCGTGTCGTTATAGCATGTTGGTCGAAGATGGCGTTATCAAAGTAGCAAATATTGAAGAACCAGGCACATTCGAAGTTAGTGATGCCGAGACAATGTTGAAGTCTCTGTAGGCGGTTGCTTTAGCCCCGCGGTTCGGTATTTTTCCACGGCCTAAAGGCCATGCTACGAGAATGTTTTTTGTAGGCGGGTGTTTTAACCCCGCGGTAGGTGGACGTTCTTGTAGGCGGGTGCTTTAGCCCCGCGGTTCGGTATTCTTCCACGGCCTGAAGGCCATGCTACGGGAATGTTCTTGTAGGCGGGTGCTTTAGCCCCACGGTAGGTGGACGTTTTTGTAGGCGGGTGCTTTAGCGCCGCGCTCTAGCATTAAGCTTTCATGGCCTAAAGACCATGCTACAGGACATTCCACCTGTAGTCGGCGGCTTTAGCCCCGAGAGAGCCTATGGCCTAAAGACCAGGCTACAAATTTGAATGGGATAAATCCCGTGCCACACCTTCTTGGAAACGATATAATGCCCCTCAACAATTTGCGTAGATATTTCTAATCGCTCAAATTTCATCACACACAAAAACAGAGTATATATTGAAACAACTTGATGTCATTGTCATCGGCGCTGGTGCTGCCGGATTATTTTGTGCAGCTGAAGCCGCTAAGCGTGGCCGGAAGGTGCAAGTACTGGATCACGCTAAACGTATTGGTGGCAAAATATTGATGTCAGGTGGTGGGCGCTGCAATTTCACCAATATGTACGCCAGCCCTGAAAACTTTCTTTCAGACAATCCCCATTATTGTAAATCAGCCCTAAGTCGTTACACCCAATGGGACTTCATTGGGTTGGTCGCTGAATACGGAATCGCTTATCACGAGAAAACTCTCGGGCAATTATTTTGTGATGATTCGGCCAAAGATATCCTCAATATGCTATTGCAAGAATGCGATAAGGCAGGGGCTGGGGTGACTAATCAATGTGAAATTTTCGATATTGATAAAACATCCGATGGATTTACTTTGCAAACCAGCAAAGGTGAATATAGGTGCGAGTCGCTGGTGGTGGCCACCGGTGGCTTATCTATGCCGAAATTAGGCGCTTCACCATTCGGCTTCAAAATAGCTGAACAGTTTGGTTTAAGCGTAAAACCAACGCGGGCTGGACTGGTTCCTTTCACGTTACACGAGCAAGACAAAAGCGTATTAGCCGAGTTAAGTGGCATTTCTTTAGACGCGCGAGCAAGCTGCAATAATACTAGTTTTAACGAAAATATCTTATTCACCCATCGCGGTTTAAGCGGCCCAGCGGTGTTACAAATTTCATCGTTTTGGCATCCAGGTCAAGAGGTTGAGTTTGATTTGTTTCCCAACGGCGATTTACTCGAAGAATTGAACCAAAGCCAGCAACAGTCACCAGATAGTTTGTTAGCGACCGCGTTATCTAAGCACTTTCCAAAACGCTACGTACAGACGGCTTTACCCTATTTGGGATTACAAAATAAACCCCTTAAACAATTCCAAGGTAAGCAGCTTGAGCAAGTTTCCGCAGCCTTCCATCAATGGCAATTAAAACCCAATGGCACAGAGGGCTATCGAACAGCAGAAGTCACTTTGGGCGGCGTCGATACTAATCAACTATCGTCGAAAACCATGATGGCAAACGACATCGATGGCCTATTTTTTATCGGTGAAGTGGTCGATGTCACCGGTTGGCTTGGCGGCTATAATTTCCAATGGGCCTGGAGCAGCGCTTGGGTTGCTGGGCAAAATGTTTAAATCATATTCCAAGATCCACTGAATGCGTTTGTGCAAATCTAATTGGCTTTATCTGCAACCTTAAATGGTTGGTTAATTAGGGTTTTTTCAAATTCAGGTTTGGCGACAGGTTTACTGTATACATAGCCTTGAATGTAGTCACAGCCAAAATCTCTTAATATTTTAACTTGGCGTTCATCTTCAACCCCTTCAGCGACGACCTCAATTTGCATCTTTTTACATAGCTCTATAACACTTTGAACCATCTCACTTACGTCTGAATTTATCCCCAAATCGTCAATTAGAATTTTGTCTAGTTTGAGCACATCAACAGGTAATTTTGTTAAGTAGGCAAACGAAGTATAGCCAGAGCCAAAATCGTCAATTGCGATATTTACCCCTAGTTTTTTTAATTTCCAAAGTATTTCGCTGGTTTGCGTTAAATCATCGATAATACATCCTTCAGTGATTTCAAGTTCCAAGCTAGCAGGGTTCAATCCGGTCTTGCCTAGCAAATATGTTAACTCTTCTACTAATCTATTGTTCTGAAGTTGGCGGGGAGATACATTGATCGCTAATTTGATATTATTGCCATATTGTTTTTGCAGGCCAATCAACTGATTGATGCTGTTTTTTAATAGCCAACTTCCGATTTTTTCAATTTGACCATCTAGCTCGCTAAGGCTAATAAACTCAACCGGAGACACCCAGCCTAAAGATGAGTGCTGCCAGCGCATTAATACTTCAGCCGTTTCGACTATGCCATCAGATAACCGTACTTTCGGCTGAAAATACAAACTGAACTGGTCACTATTTATTGCTTGTTGGATACTATTTTGAATGGTTTTTTTACGCTTCTTTTTCGCCACATAAGTGGCATCTAATTTCACTACACATGGTTTTTGACCGTGATGTTTGCTCTCGTGGAAGTCTTGCTCCGGAAGATTTCTGATGGAGTGCAATAACTGTTGCGTATCCATATCAGAGAAGGGGGCTAAAGCATAAGATAAATTGCACTGTAGTTTAGGAATATTAAGGTCATTTTGAGAACAAGCCGACAAAGCTCCACTCAATAAAGTTATTTTGTTATGCAGTTCAGTATCGCACTCAGACTCGGGAATAATAATCAGCACTTGGTCGACATCTACTTCAAATATCTCACAGTTATTTGGTAAACAGGCCTGTATATTATTAATTACCGACTCTAAGCCTAAAAGTTGTTGTTCTCCTCTTTTAGCCCAATATTGGTCATGCAAGGAAATATCAGAAATAATCACCGAAGCTAGCGCAAATTGGGCTTCTTGATCGAGTAAAAACTTAATGGTGCTATCTAATCTTATACGATCTGGTTTGATGTATTGTGCGTTTAGTTTCTCTTTAGACATTTTAAGCAAACGCTGATGGTATTCTTTAAACGCTTGTTCAACATTCTCTATTAGCAACTGATTATTCCAAGGTTTGGTTAGGAATTTATAAGCCGCTCCAGAGTTCATTACATCTACAGCAGCATCAAAGTCTGCATAGCCAGTTAAAATCATCGAAATGATGTTGGGAAAACATTGTTTGATATTTTTAACCAAGGTACCGCCATCAATATCCGGCATCCGAAAGTCAGACAAAACCACTTGAAAATCATGTTGAGTGAGTAACTCTAAACCTTCTTTGGCGCTGGTGGCGGTGAAGACCTGGTACTTTGTGCGTCTAAACGTGCGGCTAATGGCTTTTAGGTTACTCTCTTCGTCGTCTATAACAAGAAGATTGCAAAGCTCCGCAGGCGTTTCTGAAAGGTATCTTTGAAGTGCTGTAGACATAATAGTTGGCCCTAAATAACGGTTAAAAGGTATATTTTGTTTCTAATCTGAATCGCACACTTTGCTCGGGTGTCCCCACTAAGCGTTGCGTCCGAGATATACGACCACCTACCCATAAATTTTTACTTACCTTATGGCGTATACGTAAATCCCAACCCTTAAAGTTGCTTGTAGCAAAACGACTTGACGCGTTTTGTGCAAACTCTGTTACCACTGAAAACCGTTCAACGTGTAAATATCTTAGTTGGGTTAAATAGTTTCCATTAGTTTTCAAATCACCCTGTTTTAACTCAATGGCATAACTCAATTTTTGCTTAGAAAACGCGTCTCCAAGTTCTATTGGCGTGTCTTTAATCGACCAGCCAATATCGGTTCCTAACTGCCAATTCCCTTGTTTTATTTTCATCGATAAACGTACAAATTGATTATCGAATTGTGTGTCTTTTTTGGCATACAACGCACCTGTCTGGCCACGATAATCGACAAACCATGGAGATACAGTTAATTTCCCTAAATCAGTTGAAAATACGCTCTGATATTGAAAAATAGACATGTGGCCAACGGTGCCACTTGCGCCATCGAGAGGTTTGAAGCTAGTGAATTTCAAATTCTGCCCAGCTCCAAGGTCATAATCTAAATGAACACCAATAGGATTTAAGTGCCTGTCCCAAAACAGATCGGTAACTTGATTGGTTTTCCAAGGAATTTTCCCTGCAAACATGGTTAGACTGTCAAACTTTGCCTTCGCAAAAGCGCGTGATATGTAAATGTCTTTGTCGCCAGCGGGTTGGTCGGTGATTTGATATAACGTAAAGGCCGGAACATTCTGCTTGTTTTTTAATCCTGTGCGCGCTTGTGCCGTAAATGACCACACATCATTCAATTGACTAGTGACGCCAATCGCAGCAATTACTCTTACTCTTTTACGTGGTGTTAAATTAATTTGGTCCGTTTCATTTTCGTATCTGAGCAATACGCTGCCATCAAGCTCTGTTTCTGTTGCTTGCACGCTTTGTATGCTCAGCACACAGACAGCGATTAGTACATGCAATTTATTCATTATATACGTTACCTCTGAGGACCTAAATTCTCTGCGTTGTGCAAAGCTAAATTAACTATATTCATATCAGTGACGTAAATGTAGCAAATGTCACAAATGTCGTGTATTATACTTTAGTCATGTATGTCTTGTTTGTCTTATGTGATATAACTATAAAACTAATTCAGGAAAAGCGTTTATGACGAAAGTTAAATCTCTTACTACAGGTGACATTGCTGAATATTGCGATGTCAATTTACGTACGGTGATACGTTGGATAGATAAGGGAAGTTTGAAAGGTTATAAGTTACCGGGAAGAGGCAACAATAGGGTGACAGTGGATAATTTTGTACTCTTTTTAAGAGAAAACAATATGCCAGTGCCACCAGGACTTTTACCCAATAACAAAACCGTTCTGATTGTTGACGATGATAAAGATATGGGCAATGCGATAAAACGCGTACTCAAAAAAGCGGGTTTTGAGTGTGATACCGCCACTAATGGTTTTTTAGCGGGCAGTAAACTGATGCAACACAAACCTAGCATGATGACGCTTGATCTGACCATGCCTGGTTTAAATGGTTTCGAGCTTTTGAAGCATTTACGCGCAGAAGAACAGTTTCGTGATTTGAAAATATTGGTGATATCAGCATTGAATCAAGACAGCCTTGATGAAGCCCTTGCATTAGGTGCTAACGCAGTACTTTCCAAGCCATTCGAAAACGATGAATTATTGAAATTAGTAAACGAAATGACCCAGTAGTGATATTCAAAAGTGAGGTGTTCTAATGTATAAGTTATTATTTTTTATAGGTTTTTTTATTGGTTTTCCAAGTGCTGTAATTGCACAACAGAGCACCCTAACCTTCGCCGTGGTACCGCAGCAGTCGGCCAAACGCTTAGCAACTTTATGGACTCCTATACTGCAACATATTAACGACCAAACCGATCTCAATATTGTATTCACTACGGCAAAAGATATTCCTACCTTTGAAAAACGTCTTGAATCCGGTGAATACGATATCGCCTATATGAATCCTTATCACTATGTTGTTTATAACCAAAGCTCTGGTTACAACGCCTTAGCGAAACAAAGCAATAAAACCATCCAAGGCGTCCTAGTTGCTCATGCTGATGGTAAGGTTAAGAATATCCAAGATCTGGCAGGTAGCCAATTAGCTTTCCCGGCTCCAGCAGCATTCGCCGCAAGTTTATTGCCGCAAGCAGAGCTTAATAATCTAGGTTTGGAATATACTCCCAAGTACGTGGGCTCCCATGACTCAGTTTATCTGAATGTGTCTAGAGGTTTTTTTCCAGCTGGCGGCGGGATTCAACGCACACTTAACAACATGGACGAAAATACTCAATCTACCCTAGTAACTATCTGGAAGAGTGCTAGATACACTTGCCATGCTATTGCCACCCATCCAAACGTGGATGCAGCCACAAGAGATAAGATTCTAGCCGTTCTCTTGAACATGAATAACAGTGAACAGGGAAAGGCGTTACTAAAAAGTATTAATTTCAATGGTTTTGATGGCGCACAAAATAGTGATTGGGATGATGTAAGAGCACTTAATATCGATGCGCTAATGACTAGCAAACCAGCAACAGCTTTGGCTAATTAATGAATCTTTCCTTACGCAATAAAACGATAGTAAGCATTGCGGCCATCGAGGCTGTGTTATTGATTGCTTTGATATTTACTGCCGTCAATTTTATGCGTAATACTTTAAATGATAATTTAGCGACCCGTTCATCAACTGTTACCTCGCTGTTCGCAAGTACTATAAAACACGCAGTGTTAACCTATGACCTCGCATCTTTAGAGACCTATAGCGCCGAATTATTGGAAAATCCAGATATCCTTTATGTAAGGGTCATAAACAGTGAAAACCAAGTTTTGGCCCAAGCTGGTGATACACAGTTGCTATCTCGTGAGTTTGTCGAAGATGCACAAGTCAAAGACGTAAATGATGGTGTGTTTGATAGTTTTGCCGCAATCACTGAATCTGAGCACATTTATGGTCGCGTCGAGCTTGGCTTAGATAATTCTAATATTCGCACCTCAGTAGACATGATTAAAAATTGGACTACTGGTATCGCCATCGTAGAAATGGCGCTAGTGGCTTTGTTTTCCTTTGTATTGGGAAACTATTTAACCAAACAATTGGCAACTCTACGAACTGCTGCACGAGAAATTTCAACCAATATAGAAAGTGGCTCTTTTAATCAGGCTCAATTACCAGTGAATGGCAATGACGAATTAGCCGAAGTCACTCGCGCTTTCAATAAACTCGCGACTACCTTGGAATATGAGAATGCACGCACTGAAGCTTACCAGCAGGAGCTTGAACTGCTTAATAGCACATTGGAGCAAAAAGTAGAGCAACGCACTACCTTATTAAACCAACGAAATCATCAACTGGAACAGATAAATCAGGAGCTACATGCCACGCAGAAACAGCTGACGCAATCTGCAAAAATGGCTTCCATCGGACAACTTGCTGCAGGCGTAGCCCATGAAATTAATAATCCCATTGGTTTTGTTAAAAGTAATTTAAGTTCCCTTCAACAATATGTTGATGTCTATCGTCAAATCAGTACACAAGTGGCAACTGTTTTTGCGAACGATACATCCCAATCTGTAGAGCCCTCTAAACAAAAATTAATTGATATTGTAAATAATGAAGATTTAGATTTTATCAATGAAGATGCGAAAGACATTCTTAGCGAGTCTGTTGATGGTTTAGATAGGATCACCAATATCGTCAAAGATCTAAAACAATTTTCTCGGGCAGACACAGAGGAAAAGAGTTGGTTAGATATTAACGATTGTATCGAGACCACCCTTAAAATGGTCGGCAATGAGCTTAAATATCATTGTGAAATTCATAAAGATCTCGGCGAGTTACCCAAGATAAAGATGAATTTTGGAAAAATTAGCCAGGTACTCACCAATTTATTAATCAATGCAGGGCAGGCGATAGGTGAGAAAGGACAAATCACTATTTCCACTAAAGTACAAAACCAAGATGTTGTTATATCGGTTAAAGACAATGGATCTGGTATCGCGCCTGATAACTTAAGTAAGTTGTTTGATCCGTTTTTCAGTACTAAAGATGTGGGCAAGGGAACAGGTTTAGGTTTGTCTATTTCCTACGGCATTATTCAAGAACACGGTGGTGAAATTAGCGTAACCAGTAAACTGAACAAAGGCAGTTGTTTTACCGTAACCCTGCCGATTCAAAACGATAGCGAAGATCTCAAGAGCAACCATAATGAGTGAAAAAAATGTTGAAACAGAAATACCAATGACAGTCCTTTGCGTTGATGATGAAGTAAATATTCTTAAGTCAATGAAGCGCTTGCTGCATAGACAAAACTATCAGTTGCTACTTGCTGAAAGTGGCACTCAAGCACTAGAGATAATGGAACAAAATAAGATCGACCTCGTTATATCAGATATGAAAATGCCGGGCATGTCTGGTGCACAGTTATTGGAAAAAGTAGCAATAACAGAACCGGATTGTCATCGCATTCTACTAACCGGTTATTCCGATATGGAATCAACCATAGATGCGGTAAACAAAGGCAAGATCCACCGCTATTTACAAAAACCTTGGAATAACGAAGAGGTTATTCAAACTATCGAAGAAGGCTTGGAAAAAGTCAGATTAAAGAATGAAAATAGTCATTTACAGAAGTTAGTAAAAAAACAAAACTCGCTGCTTAAAAAGCTCAATCAAAACTTAGAAGACAAAGTTAAGTTGCGTACTAAACAAATACACGTAGCGATGCAGCGAATTGAGCATAACAACAGTGCCACCCAAAAAGTACTATACAATTTAATCAGTATTAACCCTAACTTAAACGGTGGTTTTGCGAATAGTGTTAGCTTACTTGCCAAACGCATAGCGGAAAAATTATCATTACCCAAACAACAGATTAATACCATATCTTATGCCGCATTGCTGTGTGAAATTGGCTTATTAGGGCTAGATACAGCCCTATATAGCAAACCCTTCAAAGAGCTCAATTACAACCAGCAGCAGGAATACCTAGAACAAATTAAAGTGGCTCAGTTGGTACTTGCTCCTGCAACCCATCTACAAGATGTAGCAGATATAATTACCTGCCAATTTGAAACATTGAACGGTTCTGGTCCCAAGAAATTAGTGGATGCACAAATCCCTTTAGGCGCAAAAATCTTGGCGGTAGCCAGAGACTATTGGCGTTATAAGATGGGCCGCATCAATCCAGTAAAATTGGACGATACTACTTTTCCGATCGAAATGACTAAACTGAAAGGGACTCATTACGATCCGCAAATACTGGATATTTTGTTGGATAACGAAGATATTGTTTCAGATGAGTTTGTCGAAAACGTTATTACTACTCAGGAGCTCGAGCCTGGGATGACATTGAAGTACAACATTTTGAATGACAAACATATTCTGGTGTTGCCAGAAGGACATGTTTTTAATCAAGCGACGATTTTGAAGCTAACCCAATTTGAAAAAAGCCAAGCCAAACCGATCTCATTGATTGTAGAAGATGATAGGGTTGAGGCTTAGTTAATCACTGGAAACGTGATATTGAAGGTGGTGCCCACATTTAACTCAGAATCAACAGTAACCTGTGCGCCGTGAGCTTCTAAAATTGCATAAGATACGGATAGCCCTAAGCCGGTGCCCACACCTACAGGTTTAGTGGTGAAAAAAGGCGTAAATAGTTGATTTACCGTTTCCTCATCCATACCGCTGCCAGTGTCTTTGATGCGGATTACCACAGCGTCGTTGATTTTGGTGTAGTCAATTGTGAGTAAACCGCCGTCCTCCATTGCGTGAGCAGCGTTGACAAATAAATTCACAAAAACTTGCTGCAATTGGCCGGAGTTACCTAAAATCAAAGGGCAATCAGTAGACATGTGATTATCAATTTTGTGCTGGTATTTAAACATATTTCCAGCAATTTTAAGAGCGGATTGAATACAGTCGTTTAACGATGTCTCAACTAAAGCTTCATCTCCTGAGTGAGAAAACCCTTTCAAGTTATCGACGATTTCTTTCACTCTGTCTAAGCCTTCAATATTTGATTGTAGTAGATCTTCGGAGTCTTCTTCGATGTAGTCTAGGTCAACCTTTTTACATATGTCTTCAAACCGAGAAATATCCAATGTTTTGTTTTTTTCGAAGCTGGCTTGCATCTGCGTATTGAGTTGTTTGTAATCATTTAAGTAATCTTGCAGCACTTCTAAATTTGAGCGTATAAAAGCGATAGGGTTATTAATTTCGTGGGCTACGCCAGCGGCTAACTGCCCTAAAGATGCCATTTTTTCTGACTGAATAAGTTGACGGCGAGCTTTTTCGAGCTTACTTAAGGAATCTTGCAACTGCACGTTACGTTTCAATATCCGAATATCCGTTAAGCGTCTTCGAATACCGCTGACTAAGTGCTCTTTTGAGGTGTTTAATACCGGTAGAAAATCTTCCGCAATGCCTTCATCTTCGCTTAAAAACGCTAACCACCCCACTTTAGAGCCAGACCAAGCAAAGTTCGTATAGAAAATTGAATTGATAGGTCGGTTTTGGTCAAGCTCGCTGTTGTCAACTAGTGAAACCAACCATGAGTCCATAATTGTTGACTCACAAAGGGGTAATAAAGAAACTGCTAATTCTTTAGCTTTGCTGTTTTCCTGCCAACCTTGTTCTAACGACCATACTTTTTTGTTCTTGTCAGATAGGTCTTGGCCATTTTCGCTAATAATTAAAAGTCCATAACTTGCGGAACAAAATTCACCTGTCAACATCACGATATTGGATATCATGTCGTTGAGCGGTATTTCAGATGCTACATCGCTGGAGGTGCGCGCTAGATACTCCAATTCCAGTTGCTTTTGTTTAGAGTCGGCCAGAGCGCCCTTCAACGACTGATTGGCTTCGTATATGTCCAAAGAGTATTTTTCTAGCTGGTTCTCAGCTAATTGCCGTGCCTTTTTTTCTCTCAAGGCCTTGCGTTCAAGAACGGAAACTCTTTTTTCCAATTCTTCTTTGGATAGTGTCAAACTTTCACCACCTCTAACACGCAGCGTTGATCACCTTGATGTTCACATTCTGTTTGTGAGACCGCAATTTTTTGTCCAGTGTGTTCCGCTAGGCCGTACACAATGCCTTCACAGAAATAACATAACTTGCGCGGAGACTGGTAGTGAAAGGATAGGGTAGTCGGTGTTTCAGATAGAAATTCAAACTCAGGTAATAAGGCATCTGGATTGAGTTTTTTGACTTCTACGTGGATAAAGTCTTGCACCGCGTGTAAAAATTCAAAAACGTCTTTAAAATCATGAGCACCAGCTGGCGCGGCGTTAAATAATTCCTTGAAAACCCATTTTCCGAATGCGAATTGAGCGTCTTTAGCTGAGATGTTTTGTTTTTCTACCACAAGTCCAACTAGGGTAAATAACTCCTGATCGTCATAAGTGCCTACTGTTGTATAAATGCCTTCACTTGGTAAATTCGCTTCATCCAGTAAGGTGTCCCAAAACTCCTCACCCCACAGCTCTTCGATAAACTCATTAAACTTTACAAAAACAATACCTTTCACGGCCATTCCTTCTATCTATCAAATTTAAGCATGTCTTTATTAAACATAGGCGTATCAAAGCTAGATTGAAAACCTTTTCCACTTTTATATCAATGCTGCTTTAGTCGCACTGACTAGTCTTTCTTCCGTTACAGGGCGCATTTCGATTAACATATTGTGGCACTTTACTCTGCATATATTAAATAATAGTCATTAATTTAATGAATAGACTATAGTCATTATTACGACCAAATAGTAATTTTGGTTAGCATTTTTGGTAATGATCAATTTAATTTCTTGGTTGACAATGAAATTCGGGTTAGTTACTTTAATTTAACATATACACCAGCAGTTGCGCGTGCATGTTGACGTTAATTGGATTGTTAAGATCTCTGGTTATCAGCTACACAACGTAATAATTGCAAGATTTCATTCTGGTATAAACAAACATTTACTCTTGGAGAACAACTTATGTCAATGACAGGTAAAGTAGCTATTGTAGCTGGTGGTGGTCGAGATATTGGCGCTGCCTGTGCAGTAGAATTAGCATCGAGAGGTGCGAGCGTTTTGTTAACCTATCATGCCAGTGCCACAACAGCACAAGAAACGGTGGCTAAAATTACTGCCGCTGGTGGCAAAGCGGTCGCTGTGCAAGCCGATTTAACCGAGCAAAGCAGTGTTGATGCGACCGTAAAAGCTGCATTATCAGAATTTGGCGCTATCGACTGCTTAGTCCACGTTTCTGGTGGCTTGGTTGAGCGCAAAAAAATAACCGAAATGGATTTAGCTCACTGGAAAAAAGTACTAGATGTGAACCTAACTTCGCTGTTTTTAATGTCGCAAGCTGTAATCCCGCATATGAAACCGGGCAGCTCTATCGTCACTTTCTCTTCTCAAGCTGCTCGTGACGGTGGTGGCGGTGGTGCTATCCCTTATGCAACGTCTAAGGGCGCTGTATCAACCTTTACCCGTGGTTTAGCCAAAGAGCTAGGTCCTAATATTCGGGTTAATTCGGTGTGTCCGGGCATGATATCTACCGGTTTCCACGATACGTTTACCCCTGATGCGGTTCGCACCAATGTTGCTGGGGCAACTTGTATCAAGCGTGAAGGTACCTCCGAAGAAGTGGCTAAATTAGTAGGCTTTTTGGCAGATGACGACTCATCTTACATGACAGGTAATAACGTTGATATAAACGGTGGTTTACTGTTCTCATAACCAACACGGGTTAGGATCTTGCGAATGTATCATTAGCGACTCTTTGCTGGCAGATTGCGAATCATGTGGATGACGTAGTGAAATTAATCACTAAAGTGGAAAATGGGTCTCATTAAATGGGGCCCATTTTTTTACAAGTTAAACTTGTTTAAAAACAATAGAATAGTATTTGGTATTACCAATAATGGCGCTATTGGTAATAATAAATGTTAATGTGTGGTTGACACAATGTTGTTGAATTGGTTACATTGTCTATTCGATATTCATTACTTTAATTATTGCAATTCAAAGCCTAAGCTTAGTTGACGCACAAGTAATAGTGTCAGTAACAAATAAATCATGTATGGTTTCCACTACATACAATGCCAACCAGAGCTCATCGTATTAATAATACTGAAAGGGTTCTACTTATTTTTAAAAATGGAATTAGGTCGTGTTGAATGTTTGCTAAAAAATTCTCTTTTCCTCGTATCGTCGCTCTTACCATGGTTGTTTCAGTTGTGGGTTGTAGCGCATCTTCTCAAAATGCTGACACTAGCAAAAACTCAACTAGCCAATCAGCTTCTGCTGAAATGCTCAAAACCGCAGATGGTATTTTGATTAACAACCAACAGCAGTTTTTAGAAGCAGCGGCGTCATTACAACCTGGCGATACCTTAATTCTCGCTGACAAAGAATGGAAAGATTTTGAAATTCTTTTAAAAGGTAAAGGCACAGCTGAAAAACCAATTACCCTAAAAGCCCAAACCAAAGGCAAAGTCATTTTAACCGGACTTTCTAACTTACGTTTATCTGGTGAATATTTGGTTGTTGAAGGACTCGTATTTAAAGACGGATACAGCCCCACTGGTGAAGTGATTTCGTTCAGAGAAGACGCTAACACCTTAGCTTATAATTCACGGGTAACCGAAGTCGTTATTGATGGATTTAGCAACACGGACAAATTTAATGCGGATAAATGGGTTGTTTTATACGGCAAGAATAACCGTTTTGACCACAGCCATTTAGAAGGTAAAAACAATGCTGGTGTGACCATGGCGGTTAGACTGAATACAGAAGATAGCCAACAGAACCATCACCGCATAGATCATAACTACTTCGGTCCACGTCCAATCCTTGGCTCTAACGGTGGCGAAACACTGCGTATTGGTACCAGTAAGTACTCTTTAACAGACTCTTTCACAGTGGTTGAAAATAATTACTTTGAACGTTGTAACGGTGAAGTGGAAATCATTTCTAATAAATCTGGTAAAAACCAATTCCTTAATAACGTATTTTTAGAAAGCCGCGGAACCTTAACTCTACGTCATGGTAACGGTAACGTAGTCGAAGGCAACGTATTCTTCGGTAATGGCAAAGACCATACTGGTGGTATTCGTGTCATCAACGCTGACCAAACCATTCGCAACAACTATATGGAAGGGTTAACAGGAATTCGTTTTGGTGGTGGCTTTACTATTCTAAACGGCGTGCCTAATTCAACTATTAACCGCTATCATCAAGTTAAAAACGCGACAATCGAAAACAACACTATTGTTAACGTCGACAACATTAATTTGGCTGGCGGCAGTGACAGTGAGCGTACTGCAACACCAATTGACAGCAGCTTTTCAAATAATTTGATCATCAATGCTGACGGCAGTAATCCTTTTAAAATATTTGATGATGTTTCAGGTATTACCTTTGCCAACAACATTGCCAGCCAATCTCCACAAGAAGAGATTGCTTCAGGTTTCACAATACACAAAAGTGATTTGGTCAGAGGCGATAATGGTCTTCTTCAAAGTGCCAGCGCACAGCAAGCCAATGTTGGTGCTGCAGCGTCACTTAAGCCTATTGCTAAAGATGAAACCGGTGTAAGTTGGTATCCTAAAGCCGACGCGCCTGTTGAGTTTGATTCTGCAGGTGTGGTGAATGTTTCTTCAGCCGCAGAGCTTATGAAAACAATCGGTGAAGTAGCAGACGGCAGCGTCATAATGCTTGCGCCAGGTAACTATGATCTAAACAAACAACTACAAGTGAAGTCTGTGGTAACCCTTAAAGCCGCTACTCCACGTTCCGTTACTCTTTATCCAATGCGCTCTTTGACTTTTGAAATAGAAGATGGCGGCAGCTTGAAATTAGATGGACTGAATATTTCAGGCGTTAAAACTCCAGACAATGCAGGTAATGTGTTAATTAGAAATACCAAATTACCCACCCTGCATAATTACAAATTGACCATCAACAATACCCATATTACCGACTTAAACGTTAATCATTCGGCCCATGTCTTTGATTCAGGTTACCGCAGCATGGCCGAAAATATTGAGATTACTGATAGTGTTTTCAAAAATATCACGGGTGATGTTCTACGCTTAGACAAAGAACAAGATGATTTGGGCATTTATAATGCGGAATACGTCACTATCAAAAATTCTAGTTTTGTGAACATTGAAGGTGCGGTTGCGAAAGTCTATCGTGGCGGTACAGATGAAAGTACTTTTGGTCCACATTTTAGAATGACCAACAGCACAGTTGAAAATGTTGGTGGCGGCAAACGTAATAAATCTGCTTCTGCTATCTTCCTTTTAGGTGTTCAACAGACTCTATTAGAGGGAAATCAGTTTACGCAAAGCAAGGTCATCACTATCGATCATACTGTTGGCGAGCCGCGTACCCAGATATTGAACAATACATTTACTAAAACACTTTTACCGGTAGTGACAGAAACCTTTGCTAAGGGTCCTTCTACTGCGGTTATGAAAGGTAATGTTTCTAAGTGAAGCAATAAAACCAAGACAGCGAAACCGTGCTCACCTAGTCTTATAAAGAATATGTGAGCACGGCATTATGCAAGGGTTTCGAGATTAATGAAGGTTCTAAAAGTTAACCAACAAACGTAATCATAAACGTAAAGAATAATATTATTAGCATCAGGTATAGGTAAACATAAACATGAAGAATTTAAGATGGTGGGTTATTGCTCTCGTTGCTCTGGCAACGGTAGTGAACTATATCGACAGACAATCCTTGAGCGTACTCTGGCCATTCATGGGTAAGGAAATTTATCCTGAAAAAACTGATGCAGAGTTGAAAGAAGTCTACGGTATTATCAGTATTGTTTTCTTATTCTCGTACGCGTTTGGACAAGCGTTATTTGGTAAGATTTTCGATTGGGTCGGAACCCGAATGGGTTTCGTACTGTCCATCGGAATCTGGTCTTTGGCGACGATTATGCACGCCTTTGCCCAAGGTATCTTAACCTTTAGTATCTTTAGATCGATTTTAGGTATTTCTGAGGCAGGTAACTGGCCCGGCGCTGCTAAAGCGAATGCGGAATGGTTTCCAACCCGTGAAAGAGCGCTAGCTCAAGGGATATTCAACTCAGGCGCAGCAATCGGCGGGATAGTTTCAATTCCGTTAATCGCCTACCTTGCATTGTTTTTCAGTTGGAAAGCAATATTTGTGATTGTAGGTTGTACCGGACTACTTTGGCTTATTCCTTGGTTGATTGTTGTTAAATCTCCTCCTGGATCTCACCCTTGGATCACTGAAGAAGAGCGCGAATACATACTGACTGGTCAGAAAAATGAAGTGAAATGTGAAAATGGCATCAGCGCGCCAGAGTACACACCAACTACAGGTCAACTGTTATCTCATAAACAAAGTTGGGGCGTAATTATTGCTACCGCAGCAATCGACCCAATCTGGTGGTTGTTTATTGTTTGGATTCCTACCTATTTGGTTGAAGTCTATCAAATGGATGTTAAGGGCTTGGCGATTTACGGTTGGGTTCCTTATGTTGGTGCGATGCTAGGCGCATGGTTTGGTGGCCTACTTGCTCAAAATCGTCTTAAAGCCGGCTGGACAGTAAATAAAACCAGAAAACTGGTTATCACTATGGGTTGCTTAATCATGCTGCCTGCATTGTTAATGCTGTCTGACCCAGGTGGAGAAGTTGCTGCTGTACTTATTATGGCGACCATCTTGTTCGGTTTCCAAACCTCTATTGGTAATGTTCAAACACTGCCAAGTGATTTGTTTGGCGGAAAATCTGTTGGTACTTTATCGGGCTTTGCTGGGATGGCCGCTAAGTTGGCTGCCGGTGTGTTGATTTATCTAGTGCCCTCATTAACTGCCGACGGTAACTACACAGTGGTATTTGTGATTGGTGCTGCGTTAGCGATACTAGCAATGGCAAGTATTTGGATATTGTGTCCTAAAATAGAGCCTGTAGAAGCCAAATAGTGCTGTGGGTTTGTTAAAGATGTGGGGGAGTTCAATGTTAAGTTTACGCAGTATTTGTTGTAATTCTCTGATCGGCCTAGCTGTTTCAGCTGCGCCTTTCGGTTATGCAAATCAAGCAACTCAAGCAAACAACCAAAGCTATATGCCTGAGTCTCACCGGGCCCTTGCTGACGGTGTTTTGCTAGGTAACTTTGACTCTCTCGATCCAACTAAAAAGCCAAGTGAAAACTTTGATTTGTTAGATTGGACACTGACACTACCTACCGACCTTAATAAAGATAAAAAAGCCGATATCATATACGAAAGACCATTAAGCGGCGGCTTTGAGCTAAAACCGCTTTTTTATACAGCAGATGATGGTGGGATGGTTTTTGCCTGTCCCAATGTAGGCGCTAAAACCTCCAAAAACACCAAGTACGCTCGAACTGAACTTCGTGAAATGTTAAGGCGTGGAAATACTCGTATTAAAACCCAAGGCATTACTGAAAATAACTGGGTATTCGATGCAGCTCATGGCTCGGTTAAAAGGAAAGCGGGTGCCATTGAGGGGAGCTTAGAAGCGACCTTAGCGGTGAACCGCGTGTCAACCACCGGCGATGAGAAAAAACTAGGGCGGGTTATCATTGGCCAGATCCATGCCACTGATGATGAACCAATTCGACTCTATTATCGCAAGCTGCCTAACAATTCTAAAGGTTCGGTGTACTTTGCCCATGAAATTAATGGTGGAGATGATGAGTGGATAAACCTAATTGGTACGCGCTCACACACCCTAGCTAATCCGGAAGATGGCATCGAATTAAACGAAAAGTTTAGTTATAAGATCACGGTCGAAAACAATATTCTTTTTGTCACTTTGATTCGCCAAGGCAAACCCAATATCACCAAATCATTTGATATGAGTGACAGCGGCTACCACAAAAATAACCAATACATGTATTTTAAAGCCGGTGTTTATAATCAAAACAACGGCGGCGAACCCAAAGATTACGTGCAAGCCACTTTTTATCATCTAGACAATCAGCACTAGTAGCATGGCCTTCAGGCCATGGAATCCATCAAATCACCCACGGGGTTAAAACACCCCACCGTAGCATGGCCTTTAGGCCATGGATCCTATCCAACGCCTCGTAGGCCATGGAATCCATCGAACCACCCACGGGGTTAAAACACCCGCCTACAGGTGGAATCTGATACATCATGGTAAACGCAGGGTGTAGCATGGCCTTTAGGCCATGGAATCCATCAAATCACCCAAGGGGTTAAAACACCCGCCTACAGGGCCACGGGGTTAAAACACCCGCCTACAGGTGAAATCCGATACATCATGGTAAACGCGGGTTGCAGCTTGGCCTTTAGGCCATGGAATCTATCTAATCCCCCGCGGGGCTAAAACACCCGCCTACAGGGGGGAATGGGACGCATCATGGTAAACGCGGGTTGTAGCATGGCCTTTAGGCCATGGAATCCATCGAACCACACCCGCGGGGTTAAAACACCCGCCTACAGGGGGGAATGGGACGCATCATGGTAAACGCGGGTTGTAGCACGGGCTTCAGGCAATGGAATCCATCAAATCATCCACGGGGTTAAAACACCCCCACTATTTTACGCTTTACTCGCTGGCGCTATAACCTGTGTGACTATTCTTAATTTCGTAAAAGGTGGCCTGGGCGTATTCATCAGGATCACTTGAATTATTCAGGTGATAAACCCCGACTTTGAAATAATGATACTGGCCGTCTTGGTCGTACAAGCTTTCGCTCATATCGTAATTGGCAACCACATCACTTTTTCCTTCACGGCTTATTGTCACCGTCAGCAAATTAACGTTAACACTAATCTGATAACTAAACTTCTCGTCCAATGCGATCCCATCTGAAGGATTACTCGCTGAATTGCTTCTCGAACCTATCATCTCAACATAGGTTTCAATATTATCACCGTCGCTGTCTTTAACACGACTCTCGTGAGCAAAGTAGACAGAACCGAGATTATTGCCCGGCAGTTTTCGATAATATAAACGCACAGGCTCATCATCGTTAGCATGGATCTGACCAATCACTACCCGTCCAATTTGATAATCTTCGCCTGTGGTTGTGACTTTATTAACCGCTAACGAAACTCGCAGGTCTCCGTCTACGCCGCCAGCATTAGCTTGACCTTGTGAGGAAGCACTGGCAAAAACCCAGTTATTTTTGTTTACACCTTGAGTGCTAATTGATGTATTACCGCGGCGTAACATTTCTCGCAATTCTACCCGCACATAACTTGTGTTTTGCGAGGTTTTAAAGCCGTAACTTGGTGAACGCATGACTATGCCATTGTCAGCAGAAGCATAAAAATACTCGGAATTGGTGTAACCCGCAGCTAGTTCAGTCTCAAAAATGGAGTCTGAAGTTCCGCTGTTATCCTCATCAGTTGGTACACTTAAATACCAATCTAATAAGTCGATACCCACTTCATTGGGGAAAATATCTGCAAACTCGCCATTTGCCTCTTTGCAGCTATGGACTTGTATCTCGACAATACTGTTGAATGTGTTTTCACTGTTTCCATCAGCAATAATCTTGATGTAGCGAGCATCAGACTCGACCAAGTTGACCAACTCAAAGCCGCTGTGCTTGCCACTTGATTCTGCGTCGTTAAGCACACTAGTCCAACTGGCATTTTGAAGTGAAGTATCCGCCGAGGTTTCTACCGAAAAGTAGGCATTACGTTCATTGCCTTTGTACCACTTAATCGTTAAAGCCCCGACTACTTTGCTACTACCAAGATCAAGTATTAACTCTTTATTTGAGCCATTACTTGTCCATCTTGATTCAGGAGTGGTCAATCCATCAACCGCATTTGCAGGTGGATATCCACTTTCAAAACTACCATCATCACTAGCAGCAGTAATAGCGTATATCTCGTTTACACAGACCTCTGGTGTAGGCTCAACAACCACTGGAGGAATGACTGGTGGAGTTGCGGTACTTCCACTACTTCCGCCACAAGCACTGATCCCAATCGACAACATCATGACTATCAAGGCATGGACCTTTTGGCTTTGATTGTGGCTATGTAACCGCTTTCGAAACATACGTTTCCCCTACAAAATGTAAAATTAATGTTACTTCAATAAAAGGATTATATGCGTAAAAATTAGTTACTCCAAGAATAATGTAAGACCAATTTGCGTTTTTGGTTATATTTGTTTGGTTAACCAGAATCCGACGTCTCTAAGGGGATTTATCGCCTTCGTAGCATGGCCTTTAGGCCATGGATTATTGTTCGCTAATACCAGTTGTAGCATGGCCTTTAGGTCATGGAACCCATCTAATCACTTGCGGGGTTAAAACACCCGCCTACAGGGTTGAATCCATCAAATCACACGCGCGGGATTAAAACACCCGCCTACGGGGGGAATGCAATACATCATGGTAAACGCGGGGTTGTAGCATGGCCTTTAGGCCATGGAATCTATCTAATCACGCGCGGGGTTAAAACACCCGCCTACAGGGTTGAATCTATCAAATCACCCGCGGGGTCAAAACACCCGCCTACAGGGAAATGTTGGTACATCATCGATAACGCGGGTTGTAGCATGGCCTTTAGGCCATGGAATTCATCAAATCAAATGCGGGGTTGTAGCACGGCCTTTAGGCCATGGAATCCATCAAATCACACCCACGGGGTTAAAACACCCGTCTACAAGGGTAGGGGATCTAACTGATTAGAAAAGGGAATTACCGGTTTGATTAAACCGGTAATTTATAAGACTGCCAGAAATTTTCGAACAGGTCTTTAGGCATGATAGCGCCTGGTGTTTCTATTACTTTGCTTGCAGCTGCGCTAGCCGCTAAGGCAGAGGTTTTAGGATCGAAACCGGAAACTCGAGCACCAATATAAACGCCATTAAATGCATCGCCAGCTGAGGTGGTATCAACTACATTGTCATTGGGCACAATGGGGACAACCTCACGTCCGCCTTCGTTGATGATGATGACGTTCTTCTCGCCTTGCTTCATCACCAATTCTTTTGGCGAATACTGCATGCACAACTCGATACATTGCTCAACGTCATCCATACCATAAAGCTTATCAAAGTCATCTACGCCAGGAAGTAATACATCAGCTATCTGGAACGCCTTTTCGATATTTAATTTCGCAATATCGGCAGAACGCCAAAGCTGAGGGCGGTAGTTAGGATCAAACGCAATCACCACGCCAGCCTGCTGCATTTCCTCTAGTTTCTGCCAGAACAAGGATCTTTCTTCATCCAACAAAATCGCTAAACTTATGCCTGAGAAGAAGAACATTCCGGTTTCATTTAACGCCAAGGATTGCTCAGAAGACAAAGCACTAACCATGCGCTTCGCGGCAGAATCACCACGCCAATAAATGAATGAGCGCTCACCAAAATCGTCAGTAATTACCATATAACTGCCAATATGATGTGAAGCTATCTTCGGGAGAAACTGGCTGCCGATGCTCTCATTGGATAGACGAGACACCAACTCACTACTGAGTTTGTCCATTCCTAAGCACGACATAAATTCAATGTCTAGCTCAGGAAAGGCACGTTTTAAATAGACACAAGAGTTATATAAATCGCCTGCAAATGACTTTCCAAGCTCATTCTCACTCTTGTTTACCAACTCAAGCATACACTCGCCTGCAAATACTAGCGGCCCGCTTACTTTAGTAAAAATATCCACTGACGGGTTATCGCTGGTATTCTCATTCTGATGTGACATTCATTGGTTCTCTATTTAATAAATATTATAAAAAGTCTTCTCTAAGCGGGCTGAAAACATCGATTAAAATGCCAGCTTTTTTGCATACTGCGCCGTGGTCAGCATGAGGTAGCATAAAAAAGCAATCGCCAGCTTTCAATAATTGTTTTTCTTCACCCACTTGCACTTCAAATTCACCGCTTTCAATATAGGTAACTTGAGAATGAGGATGGGCGTGAACATAACCAATCGCATTGTCGTCAAACCAGATTTTGGCCATCATAATTTGGTCATTATAGCCCATTAATTGGCGTTTCATGCCGTTACCAATATCTTCAATTGGTTGTTTATCACCGTAAATAAACGCTTCGCTATGTGTCATATTTTTTCCCCAAGTTAATTTATGGTGGTATCTAATCAACTTAACCTAAAATTGTCAACCATTAATGCCCTCTTGTTGTTACCAATTTAAATTTTATTGGTAATAATCTTGGGGAGGTGTATGCTAGGTTAATTACCTTAGTTGTTAAGCAAGTGTAAAGATAGACAAAGTTTATCCTAACTAAGTATTAGTACAAACCTAGGTATAAGTAAAATAAACAGAAAAGCGAAATAATAATACTAAAGCTGTAGTGTTTGGGTGAGAGGTCATAAGATGAAAAATCGTCGCATGTTTTGGCAGATAGTCGAAAAAATCGAAGCGTTAATTGATTCCGGAAAGTATCCTCCCGGCAGTCGATTACCACCCGAACGTGAATTAGCTGAAACGTTTAACGTAAGCCGACCTACTATTAGAGAAGCAATCATTGCTTTGGAAGTAAGGGAACGGGTAGACGTGAAAACAAGTTCTGGGGTTTACGTGCTGGAAAATCCTCAAAAAGCAGAACCTGAAGTAAAAGTCAGTGCCTTTGAATTAACCCAAGCAAGAGCATTAGTTGAAGGTGAAGCCGCAGCGTTAGCAGCAGCCTCAATTACCGAACAAGAACTGGCTGAATTAGAAGCCACTTTAGTTGCCATGGAAAAAGGCATTCAACCGGAAAAGGCCGATCGCCAGTTCCACCTCATCATATCCAAAGCAACGCGAAACAACGCGGTCTCTTTAGCGGTTGAAAAATTTTGGCAATTACGAGATTCAGAACCAGAGATTGTTAACGTCTACAAAAATGTCTGCAACCGCAGCGACAGCGACCGATTAGAAGAACATCGAAAGATATTCACCGCCCTAAAAAATCGAGATTCGGCGGAAGCAAGACAAGCAATGCATTATCATTTCAATCGATTAATCAATACATTATTCGAAATTAGCGAAGCTAAAGCCCTAGAAGAAGTGCGCAAACAATCGACCCAAACCCGCGATTTATATTCGTTGAATCATTTAGTCGAATAGGCATTAATCTGTAGCATGGCCTTTAGGCCATGGGCAGTGAAAGTCAATTATCCCCTCGAGCCCTGTAGCATGGTCTTTAGGCCATGGGTTTATCATGGGGTTTTGATACCCCTCTCTCGGGGCTAAAGCCGCCGACTACAGGGTGACCGCGCATGGATTTTTCCTCGAGCCCTGTAGAATGGTCTTTAGGCCATGGGCTCTCTCGGGGCTAAAGCCGCCGACTACAGGGTGACCGTGCATGGTTTTTTCCTCGAGCCCTGTAGCATGGCCTTTAGGCCATGGGCTCTCTCGGGGCTAAAACCGCCGACTACAGGGTGACCGTGCATGGTTTTTTCCTCGAGCCCTGTAGCATGGCCTTTAGGCCATGAAAAGTAAGGACGACCATGAATTATCATAATTTTCAACATTGCCTTCTCGGGGCTAAAACCGCCTAATACAGGCCTTGGATTTACACTCACCTCTCCGCTTGGGGTTTATTTTCAATCCCTGCTGTTCATCGTTCACTAAAATAAGGTAGAGTAGATGCCAATACTCGATTGTTCCTAACCTACTCATTCAATGTCATTTTTATCGCTGTTTAAACTACTCCGCTACCACAAAACCGCATTAAGTCTCGCGGTACTGTTGATGATCGCAGAAAGCCTGATTAGCTTAAGCATTCCGTACTTTATCGGCCAGTTTTCAACTAGCATCTTAGATCAACAAAACGCATTTGGTTGGTCGATCGGTCAAATATGTTTGGCCTGGGTTGGCCTGATTATCTTACAAGCGGTTTTGCGTTTTGAATCTACGTTTAGAACCAACATCGTAGGCGCTGAGGTGCTAAACGACCTGAGTTGCCGGCTTTACGACCACGTACAAATGTTGCCAATGGCCTATTTTAGCAACCGTAAAAAGGGCGAAATTCTCTCTCTCATCAGCAATGACGCCAATGTGCTCAGCTATTTCTTATCCGGCGTGTTAACAGGGCTAGTCCCCGCGGCGCTAATAGTGATAGGTGCGATCATTATGATGGCCAATATCAATTTGAGCATCGCCTTGATAATCGTGGTCACGGTGCCAGTATTTTTAATCACCATAAAAATTGTCGGTAAAACCATCCGCCCTATTTCGGAGCAGGTGATAAAACACCAGGCCGGTGCCATTGCCATCGCCACTGAAAACTTTGGCTCTATGCAATTGGTGAAAGCCTTCAACCGCCAAAGTATTGAGTCGAAAAAATTCCGCAAAAATGCCAAGCAGGTACTCGACCTGCGAACCCGTTTACTGCGCATTCAAGCGCTCATTTCCCCGCTTATTCAAATGATTATATCAATTGGTATTGTCTTCATCGTTGTAGTGAGCGCGTTGCACTATCAATCAGGCGAGCTCACCATTCCCAATTTAATCACCTTGCTGATGTATGGCTTAGTGTTTGCCAAGCCCATGAGTACTTTTGCCGGATTATACGGTCAGCTACAGCAGGCTAGGGGCTCTTCTACACGTATTTTAGAGGTATTTAATGTATCCCCTGAGTCAGATGATAAAGCCGAATTCGACCTGTCTTGCCAAAGGGGCGATATCGAGTTTAATGGTGTTTCTTTTGCGTATCAGCCTGACAGTCCCATTTTAAAAAGCGTCGATGCACGCTTTGACAGCGCTAGTGTGAGTATCATTCTGGGGCCAAACGGCGCGGGAAAAACCAGTTTAATTCACTTACTCATGCGGTTTATGGAACCTCAAACCGGCAACATCTTAATTGATAACCAGGCTATTGCCGATTGCAGCCTAGTGTCTTTGCGCAAGGCAATTGGCTTAGTGTCGCAAGATATCGCCTTATGTGACGGCAACATTTTAGACAATATTGCCTATGGTTTGCCCCAAGCCAGTGAAGAGGAGATTATTGAAGCTGCGAAACTTGCCGGTGCAGATAGTTTTATTACCGATTTGAAAGCCGGCTACTACACCAAAGTGGGTGAAAACGGTGTACTCCTTTCCGGTGGACAACGACAGCGTATTTCCTTGGCGCGTGCCCTTGTAATTAACCCACAAATTTTGCTGTTTGATGAACCCACGTCTTTTACCGATGACGCCGGAAAATTGGAATTTTCTAGGCTTCTAGGGGAGTCATTAAAAGACAAAACCATTATAATTGTGACTCACGACCAACAACTGTGTGAAGTGGCAGACAAAGTCTATAAACTAGAACAAGGTTCTCTGGCGCAGGTGTAAAACAAGCTCTAGAATTGAGACAGTAAATTTACCTAGATGAATAAAAAACCAATGAGTAGGACGTAATATGCTGAATAGCGACACTAAATATAAACTTTCAGACAAAGCGTTGTTTCAAAAAGTGGTGGATGAGACGGTCATTTTAGACTCTATCAGCGGCCAGTATTACACCCTCGATCCCATAGGTACGGAAATGATTGAAGCCTTGAATACGGGGCAATCTGTCTCTCAGGTGGTGGCCCTCATCGAGCAAAATTACGACGCCACGGTCGACAATATTCAAGCTGATCTATCAGAGCTTATTGACACAATGAGTGACAAAGGACTGTTAGAAGAAGCTTAGGGCGCAAGCTCCATGGGTAGGACAATGGTTGATTTAGGGAAAACAAACGTATGCAGTTGATCACCTCTTTACCTACCATCGTGCATGCTTATTGGTTATTAGCCAAATGGGATTGGCGCATATCCAACCAGCCCTACAAAAAATGGAAAAAGTATCTCGATAAGAGCTTTAGTGTGAGCAATACAAGCAACCAGTTTGATGCCTATCCCCAACACAAATATCTGCAACAAGCCATCTTGTTTGCCAAAGTAACACGACACCATTATCGCCCCATGAATTGTCTGCGCCGTTGCTTGGCTTTACAGGAATTGCTGCTAAGCAAAAATATGCCCTCGACCTTGCACATTGGCGTCAGATTCACCACCCCAAATCCATCACAAAGCCCAACAATAGAACCAAGCACAGGCAAAACATTACAAGCCCATTCTTGGTTAACCATCAACGGATTTATCATTAACGACAGCAAAGAAGTGGTAAGTACCTACACTGAAATAACCAATAAAAGCCAATTTTTCCAAACAAGCATATCTTCCCTATAACCCCGAGGGGGGAAAAACCATGGCCTGACATTCATGGCCTAAAGGCCATGCTACAGCCACTTGTAGTCGGCGGCTTTAGCCCCGAGAAATGTCCATGGCCTAAAGACCATGCTACAGCCACCTGTAGTCGGCGGCTTTAGCCCGAGAAATGCCCATGGCCTAAAGACCATGCTACAGCCACCTGTAGTCGGCGGCTTTAGCCCCGAGAAATGCCCATGGCCTAAAGACCAAGCTACAGCCACCTGTAGTCGGAGGCTTTAGCCCCGAAGAATGTCCATGGCCTAAAACCCCATGGCCTAAAGGCCATGCTACAGGCACCTGTAGTCGGCGGCTTTAGCCCCGAGCAAAAACCATGGCCTAAAACCCCATGGCCTAAAGACCATGCTACAGCCACCTGTAGTCGGGTGCTTTAGCCCCGAGGAATGCCCATGGCCTAAAGACCATGCTACAGGCCCCGAGAAATGCCCCGAGGGGTTCCCCTAAAATGCCCCCCAATATTTCTGTACCCGTCTAAACAATATTCAATCTACACTTAAAATTTGCCATTCAAAGGATTGAACCATGGGCAAAACCTTAACAAAAGGACGTCGCTCTATAATCGGTCAGGTGTATTTAATTACCGCCTGTACAAAACATCGGGAACCATTATTTATCCATTTTACCTTGGCCAGAATCGTGGTGGCATGCATGAAAAAATCCCAACAAAGGGGCAAAATACAGTTCCTAAGTTGGGTGATTATGCCCGACCACGTGCATTTTTTGATGTCGTTAGAAGGTGATTCGAGCCTTAGCGAGGTAATCGGGTATATCAAAGGCACCACGTCCCATCAAATATGCAAACGATTAAACCGAAAGGGGGGAATATGGCAAGCAGGTTTTCATGACCACGCAATACGCAAAGAAGAAAATATAATTGAGGCCGCACGGTACATTGTTGCAAATCCATTGCGGGCAGGAATTGTCAAAAGCCTAAAACAATATCCCCATTGGGATTCAATATACCTGTAGTCGGTGGTTTTAGCCCCGAGAGAGCCCACGGTCTAAAGACAATCCATGGCCTAGCATCCATGGCCTAAAGGCCATGCTACAACATGTGGGTTTGGTACCAGGATTGGGTTAAAATTGCGTACAATAAATCGACGTTTAACGAACCCTTTGGTGAGGCTACTACCTTATCGAAACTGGCTAACAAAATGTCATTATCAACCAACCCTAAATCTTGTAAACCTGGATGGGATAACAACTCACGAAGCTCGGTTTTATTTGCTCGCACCAAATTCGCAAAATGCTGATCAAATACGGTTTTGTTCTGGTCCCAACACACGCTTTCTGGCAAATGGCTATCCATGGCTTTACGCAACAAATATTTTGGATATCGCCCCTGGATGTGCAATTTTTGCGGCACCGCAAAACTAAACTCCGCTAGCTGCTTGTTGAAAAACGGATGATGTACTGCAATCCCTAAAGGATCGCAAACATGCTGATAGGAACGCATGCTATTAAAAGTGGAGGTAGTAAATAAGCCCTCATAGCGAGCTCGTTTTGCCCATTGCTTACTTTGGGCAAAGGGATTGTGCTTCTCAACCGACTTCAACATGGCCTGTTGTTGAGGCCCTAACCACTGGGGAAAGTGGTCGGCATCTACTGGCTGCTTGCCTAACAAGGATAACAGTGACTGAGGCAATAATGGCTTAACCAGTACTTGCAGTATGATCCTCATGGGTGACATACCCAACTGTTGAGCAGAATTAAACACCTCTTTAATGACTCCAAGATCACCACTGGCTAATCTGTCCCGATAAGCAAAGCTGTGACCCCAACACATTTCGTCACCGCCATTGCCGGTAAACAAGTCGTGCCCCCCTAACCGCTGAATCATTTCAGCTTCCTGTTGGTACTTAGGTGAAGCCACCACGCCAGGGTTCTGCAACTGAGTAGGGTACACCTGGGCAAACGAAAGATTGGTAAATTGGTCTAGCTCAACAAAGTGACTATGTTGAAGCTTCAAAAAGTCCCGCATTGCATCAATCTTTTCTATCTCGTCACAACTCTGGGTATTCCGATAAGTATGAGAAATGGAATGTAATTCAAACCCAAGGGGATCTGAGTCTTTTTCACCATGCTCACTCAATGAATGTAAAATAGAGGTGATAGAAGTTGAATCCATACCACCACTCATCTGGCTGAAAATAGGTTCAGGCCGCTTACCCTGTGAACTCAGTGGCAACGCCCCTGCGATACTTTGTTTTAGCACATCGTAAAAAGCCTGCTCATACTCCACTTCATTGGCAAACTTTAGTGAGTGGTTGGGTTGGATATCCCAAAATCGCCGCACAGTTAATTGATTTTCGGCAGATAAACAGGCGCTGTGAGCGAAGGGTAGCTGATCAATGTTGCTGAACATAGATCGATTCGGATCCGGCCGTCCCGCCAGCCACTGCAGAATCGAAATGTTATCCACTTTCGGGGTGAGCAGGGTCGTAATCATCTGCAAATCAGTGGTCACCAGAAAACAACCCTCTAACCACCCATAAAATAGGGTACGGGGATTAAACGCAGCGCTACAAAATCGTAATTCAGCAGCATGTGGATGCCAGGAAATGAGGGTAAAATCACCGTCTAGCTGCTCAATGGTTTTCGAATAATCGCTATCGATCAAATCCCAAAGATCGCGATCTTTTAGTGCACCATCGCACACCAAAGGTGCATTTTTTAAACAAAATCGCCCTGCACTCACAATCTTCAGGGGGACGGGTGTATCGGTTTTTAACACCCCATCGGCATCGGCCACCTTACCCAAGAAAACACTAGAATCTGCACCACCGATCGAGCTGTAACTATCTGATATTACTTGTTTATTTGAATTTTCATAGTAGCCCTGAATCGCCTCAAAATAACGAGGCGCTTTAGAACCAAATAGAGCAAACAATGTATTCATATAATATTTAGACCTAAATAAAGCTTTCGAACACCGGTAAATTAAGGGTACTATATGCCAAATGTCACTCTACTGTAACAACAAATGACAATATAACCTTTTGTTTACATTAGGTTTTTTCTGTCAGGAATTTTTACAGATCATTTTAGAGTTAACAAGCCACTAACATTCAATTTTGTTAACTGCATGATTTTTAAAGAAAAAATATATCTGGAATGGCTTTTGCAGTTATTTCTGCAGTAGTAATAGCATTAAGTGCATATTCAAGAGAATTTTAAGTTCGTAGAACTAAATAAGGAGCATCACATGATTAAGAAAATAATTGCAGGTTTGTCACTAGTGGGAATGAGCTTAAGCGCTCAGTCTGCCATTATTGTTGACGAGGCAAACATCACTGGCGCTGATATGGCTGGAATTGAAGTGACAGCATTATTCGGTGATGGCACTTCAGAATCAGGTATATGGTCCGCATTCCCAGACGTAGTTCTTGGCACTGGCGACCCTATTGCAGACGCAGAAGGCTTTTCTGGTGGTGTAGTTACATCAACCTGGTCTTTAACTCAACAAGGTTTCAGCAGCGGTAACGTTTCACCAGCAGGTGGCGTGTTTGGTGCTTGGACACTGACTAATATTGACTCTGCTAGCGACATCGTTGGTTTCAGTATTGATGGTTTCGCAGGTGATGTTGCGTTCGATATCGACTCTGGTAGCGAAAACACTCCCTATTCAAGTATTGGTGTTTCTTTTGCATCAGCAACAGTCGTTGATTCAGTAGCCTACAGTGATCAAGTTAGTGCCGATTACGGTGACTTGTTCTTCACGCTAGACGTATTGTTCGGTTCTTCATCGCTTGCCATTGGTGATGACTTAGTTTTCGTAACTGATACCGATACCGTAAAAGTACCAGAGCCAGCTACTACTGCAATGATCCTAAGCGGTTTATTGTTTGGTGCAGCACGCTTACGTGCAAGAAAATAGTTTAAGATTGTATAATTAGGGAGACACGTCATGAACAAAGTAAATGTCAACGATTCCGTTAGTGGCAAAAAGCCCTACACCAAGCCAGAATTAACTAACCCTGGTAATCTTGCAGAATTAACTCAAGGTTACGCGGGAAGTATTCCTGATGAGCAAGGCGGACACACAAAACGTAATCCTTTTACAGGTTAATCGTTAGTCTGCTAAAGCTTCTACCTTAGATTCAAACCATGGATTGAACAGAGGCATTAGTTACCAATGCAAGATAAGTATTATTCAACGCCGCTTCATGGCGTTGAATGTTTTTTGCCTGATGCTACTTGCAGTGGTGATAAAACTAAAATCTCTGAATTGGCCGTTGAACTTGCGTTTGAAACAATTAGTCTCGACGCGAACCAGCTCCCCATATGGACATTAAAAGATCAAGGACAGAGATACTTAACCGAATTAAATCTCTTTCCTTATCCCAGCGCCCATAGTACTAAAGCCAAAACCAATTCATTAGATGACTCACAAACCTACCTCCCTTCACCTAAAAGCTATGTGCTGAGTGTTAATTGTGAAGGTAAAGGTCGGTTTTTAATTCAGAAAAACAAAATAACCATTGATTGGGATGCAGGCACATCGTCTTCCCACTACTTTCAGACATTGGCCTTGGCCCTGTGGTTAGAAACTCGGCATGTACCTTGCATACACGCAAATGGGTTGAAGCGTGGTGAAAAAACCTTCGCATTGGTAGCAAATAGCGGTATGGGTAAGTCAACTTTGAGTGCCAAGCTACAACAAGCTGGATGTGAGTGGTTAACTGATGATATGATTGCGCTGCATCAAATTGGTGCGCATGCAACAGAAAGTAACGCACCAAAAGTTTACCCCAGCTGGCCCATTGCCCGCATGTGGCCCGATTCAGTGGAAAATGCACTTGGTGGTGACGTAGCTAAGCTTAAAAAAGTGCATAACCGTTTTAACAAACGCATATTTGAAATGCCTGATTTATCCGAAGAAAGTAAAACTTCTTCTGAACTATCAGTTATATATATTCTTAATAGAACTGTAACAGATAAGCCTGATAATACCCTGCGCTGTGAAATTGAAAATATCAATTCTAGTCAGGCACTAATCTTGCTTTTACAAAACAGTATTTTGGGCAATGCCTATTCTGCATTGGAATTAGAACGAGACAGAATACGTCAACTGTCCATTTTGGTTCAAAAAACACAAGTAAAAAAAGTCACTTACTCTAGTGGTAAGGAAAATTTGGATTTCGTACGTAAGACTATTTTTGAAGATTTGGATAAATAACCCTTTCATCCCGATTCACAAAAGCAAAGGAACTAGATAAATGAATATGCAAAGTGGTATGGTCAAAAACAATACCAACAAGTTTGCGGCTGCGTATCGACTTGTTGATGTTGTGGTGATTCAATTCGCACTTTTCAGTGCTGTTTTGCTTTACGGTTTAGATTATACAAAAGATTATTTTACCTTGTCTCTTATCGGCTCAGTGAGTTTTGCATTGGTGGCCGAGTCTTTTGCGTTGTACCGTTCTTGGCGCGCCGGTTTCTTTAAACAAATCGTATTTTACACTTTTCTTTGTTGGGCATGTGCCTGTATGTTAATCCTTGGCTATCTGTTTTTCTTTAAAATAGCCGAAGATTATTCTCGTTTTGCCTTAGCAATCTGGTTTGCTATGGCATATATGGCGTTAGTTGGTTGGCGTATTATCTTTCAGCTATTCCTACACAACATGCGTCGTAAAGGTTATAACACCCGCAGTATTGCCATCTTTGGATTGTCTGAAAAAGGCATACGTTTAGCCAACGAAGTCATGAAAAGCCCAGAAACGGGTTATCGGTTAACGGCTGTTTTTGATGATCGCGGACCAGAACGACTCGATAGTAAATATCATTATTTACTCCACGGTAATGTTGAAAAAGGCATCGACTGCGCCAAGCGCGGTTTGTATGACGTCATTTATATTGCCTTGCCTATTAAAGCCCAGCATCGCATTCAAGAAATGCTTTATCAATTAGGGGATACCACAGCTAACGTACATGTTGTCCCTGATTTATTCATGTATTGCCTAATGCACGGTGAAATGTCTCACGTGGGCGGCGTACAAACCATTAGCGTGTACGACAACCCAATGCAAGGTGGTATTGCCATAGTGAAACGCCTAGAAGATATTTTATTGTCGCTTTCTATCCTAAGCCTTATTTCTATTCCTATGTTAGCCATAGCTGCAGCAGTGAAATTAACATCGAAAGGACCTATTATCTTTAAACAAGATCGATATGGGTTAAATGGTAAAAAAATCAAAGTATGGAAGTTTCGTTCTATGTCGGTAACTGAAAACTCTGACAACGTTGTGCAAGCCACAAAAGGCGACGCTAGGATAACCAAAGTCGGCGCTTTTTTACGTAGAACCTCACTTGATGAATTACCCCAATTCATCAATGTATTAAAAGGTGATATGTCAGTTATTGGCCCACGCCCACATGCAGTTAAACACAACGAAGAATATCGCAAGTTGGTTGACTACTACATGCTTCGCCACAAAGTAAAACCAGGTATAACCGGCTGGGCCCAAGTAAACGGCTGGCGCGGCGAAACCGATACAGTTGAAAAAATGAAAATGCGCATCGAATACGACCTGGAATACATACGTAACTGGTCACTATGGATGGATTTTAAGATAGTCATTTTTACCGTGTTCCGCAGTTTTACTGACAAGAATGCGTATTGATGTAAATGATATCTATTGTCTATATCTTCTGTATGAACAGATTTTTGGGACTACATGATAATGCTTAGAACCTGTGAATTCTAAACCTATCCATTGTTTTTACAGTTGGCCATCTAGTTGATGATTTTATACATGTTTTAGCAACATTTTTATTACTGATTTTTTTTGGAGTGAGTTAGTGGTGTCAGGCTCTACTGCTACAAGTAGGATATTTTCAGCAAGTATTGCTAATTGGGTCGGTATAGGCGTTAGCTTAATAACTCAGATTGTTTTTGTTCCCGTTTTTTTGAATCATTGGTCTGCTGAAACTTATGGTGTTTGGTTACTAATTCTAACCTTTCAAGGTTTTGCCATTCTGATACAAGGGGCTCATAGAGATTTTGTTTACCATGAAAGTTTAAAGCTTGGTAGGCAAAACATTGATGAAGCTATTTTGCAATTATCTTCTGCCTTGCCAATAGTTGCTTTAACTTCGTCTTTTGTATTCTTCGTTGTTTACTTGCAATTTGAATTTACAATAATTGATACGCCATTTGGCATCACCCAATCATTAGAACAGGATTTTTTGTTTTCAGTTATGGTGCTGGCTTTTGTTCTTTTGGTTTCTGGTCATTATTATGGTTTTTTGCAGGGGCCTATTATTCTACTAGGTTACTACCCTTTCATTACTTGGTTGCAAGTCATAAAGGTTTTTGTCACGTCAATCGTACCTGTCTTCATCGTTGTTTTGGGAGGAGACTTAATTGATGCTGCAATAGGATTGGCTGTAACTACTTTTTTTGTGAATTTGATAGCTACTTATCTCGTATTGAACTTATACAAGAAAGAAAATTTGAAATTTTCGAAACCTAATTTTAAATTGGGTTTAAAGCAATTTACAAATTCTGCATGGGTGTTAACTAGATACGCAAGCGACATATTTAGACAGGATGGCATACGTTTTTTTCTTATGAATTCTGGAGGGGCAACAGGGGTCACTCAATTCGCAACTAACCGAACCGTCGCAAATTTAGCTAAAAAAGGAATGACCTCACTGACTGGACCAATATTGCCAGAATTAATGCGCTACATAAATGAAAGAAAACAATTGGAGATTCAAGCATCACTTGCCTTGTTATGGCTAATGCTATGTTTTGTGATTGCACCTAGTTTTATTATATTGCAGCTATTTGTAGAGCCTTTATTTGAAATATGGACCGCTGGGGCGATTGAGTTTCATCCCATGCTTTTTAGTGTCTTTTCATCTTCAATACTTATGATGATTTTGGGGCAGCCTGCTGGAAGCATACTTTCTGGAAACAATTTATTTAAAGTTCAACTGGCAATATCATTAATTGCTTTAGCGGGTTTAATCCTAACAATTTACTTTTTTTCTCAGACTCTTGGAGTCTTGTCAGCGGGTCTTAGTTTGCTTGTAGCTGAAACGGTGGTAATGAGTCTATCCGTCTGGAAAGCCAATAATTGGATGACAAGTAAACAATTAAACTGGCCTTGGAAATATTTCTTGCTCTCTTTTTTAAGTGTTGGTTTAACTGTAATTAGCTTATTACTAATAGCCGATGGGCTGGTGATAACTATGTCAGTCCCGTTTATTTTATTTTTACAATTCGCCATTGCCATAAAGTTTTGGCAATTAATGCCATCACTCGCAAAAGAAAAAGTTTACAACCTACTAAATAAATTAAGGATACGTAAATGATTATATTAATGGACTTTAAATTCAAATATCGGGACCACTTTAGCGCTTGGAATTTCTTGTCAAAATTAGCTACTGACAAACTTGAGGCTACGGATTCACTTGATTTTGATGAGAACTATCTATGTTTAAACGTCTAATCGTTGGCTTTAGATCAAAGGTTAACAAATATCTTCAACGCTCTCTCATAGTAGATGAGTTGTTGATATTTATATTTTCTAAGGATCGCCCTCTACAACTCGATTTGTTATTAAAAACACTAGGACAAAATGTAAAGGGTAAGTTAAATGTACAAGTCCTTTTTAATGCATCAAATGTTAATTACGAGAATGCATACAAGCAAGTATTTGAAGAAAACGATTCATTGAACCTTCTTGCTATACAAGAGACTAAATTTCGCCCAGATATGATAGAAATTCTGAAAAAGTCAAATTGCAAGTCAATCATGTTTCTTGTAGATGATATCGCATTTATCCGCCCAGTTGACGCAGATTTATTGGTCTCTCTTTCCAGTCAAGGATATATAGTAAGCACACGCCTAGGTAAAAATATCACACATTCGCAGACTCAAAGTAATATATTGGTAACACAACCATATTTTAAATCTATGATATTTAATGACGAAACCTTTTTGTCATGGTACTGGTATAAATCTAAATCAAGTCATTGGTCCCTTCCAACAGCTCTGGATGGAAATGTGTTCCAACTATCTAGTTTGATCCCTATTATTGAATCAGTAAGCTTTAAGGCCCCTAATAGTCTAGAAGAAGCTTTAGGAGTGTATCGTTTCGTTTTTAAATTCAGTAAGGCGGTATGTTATGAGCAACCTCGTATCGTGAATTTTCCTTTAAACAGTGTCAAAACGGAAGAATTTAATTTTCCCCATATGGGGTTAGATACAGCAGAGATGCTTTCAATTTATGAAGATGGTGGCAGACTTGATATTAGCGATTTTTCTCATGATATACATAATAGCCCGCATATGGAATGGGTACCTAAGATTAGAAATAAAAATTAAATATTGGAAGTGATACCGATGAAAATACTTGTCCTTAGTCATGCTTTTTTTCCTTCGATGGGGGGGATCGAGGTAAATACAGAAATTTTATGCAGAAACTTTACTGAGGCTGGCCATCAAGTGACTCTAATCACGAATACTCCCTGTGAAGACTATAGGGATGATTTTGTATTTCCTGTAGTTCGCCAGCCTAGTTTTATTAAAATTTTCAAAATGTTTTTATCGGCGGATATTGTTTTTCACAACAATCCTTCCTTTGGTATAGGGTATTTATCAATTTTCTTTAACTATAAAACAATATATGCAATTCGTACCTGGGTGGCTAGAACTAATGGTGAGCTGACTCTGAAAGATAAGATAAAACAAAAGTTAATTTGTAACGGTAAAAATCGTATATATATTAGTCAAGCAATTAGTGAGCACTTACCATGTGCTGGAGTGGTTATTGGTAACCCATACAGGGATAGTGTTTTTGTACCTAAAGGGAAGGAAGTACAAGAAAATAACTTTATATTTGCCGGTCGTTTAACCCCTGATAAAGGTGTTGATTTATTAATAAAGGCCTATTCAGAAATAAAGAATGATTATAACCTAGCAGGCTTAAGTATTGCTGGTAATGGAGGGGAGTTGAAAGAGCTCATCAAGCTGACTGAGAAACTAGGAATCGCGTCTGAAGTTAAGTTTCTTGGAAAGTTGAATGGGGTCGAACTGTCTAAACAATATAGTCAGCACAAATTTATTGTTGTGCCTTCTCGTTGGAACGAACCGTTCGGCAATGTTGCATTAGAAGGTATTGCTTGCGGTTGTGTTCCGATTGTATCTGAAGGGGGCGGGTTGAAAGATGCTATTGGTGAATGTGGGTTAACTTTTAAAAATGGTGATCTGCTCTCTCTCATTAAAGTAATGAGATTATTTCTTGACTCACATGAATTAATCCAGCAAAAAAGAAGTGTTTTTAAGAAACACTTATCTAAACATTCAGAAAAGGTTGTAGCTGCTAGTTACCTTAGAGTATTAGAAGGAATTAGTAAATGAATAAGATATTAGTCGTTCACCCTACTGGCAATCAAAATTCAAAAGGTTTAGCTCGTGGTTTGGCAGAAGCAAATTTATTATATGCTTTTGTTACAGCATTGCATTTGGATTCCAATAAATGGAACTGGTTGCCTACTAAGCTAGTCGCTGAAATTAAGCGCCGTGATTTTAGCGAAATAAAATCCACGATTATTTCAGGTTCACCTTTGAGAGAGGGCCTACGATTGCTTGCGATTAAACTAAAATTAAACTTTCTAACCAAGCATGAAGTCGGATTTTCTTCTGTAGATAATGTTTATCACGCAACAGACCGTTTTGCATCCAAATATCTTAAAAAATATGCTTCAGAAATAACCGGGGTTTACTGTTATGAGGACGGTGCTTTGGAAACGTTTAAAATCGCTAAACAGCTCAACATTAAGTGTATTTATGAATTACCAATAGGTTATTGGCGAACCCATCATCGGTTGAATGAAGAAGAGTCTGTTTTACAGCCAGAATGGGGACGTTCTTGGATTGCAACCCAAGATAGCAAACCCAAGCTAACTCGCAAAGATGAAGAGCTTGCATTAGCAGACCACATTATTGTGGCGAGTAGTTTTACTAAAAAAACACTTGAAGATTATCCAAAGGCATTGGCACCGATTACTCATGTACCTTATGGTTGTCCACTGCCTAATGAAACTCTCGTTCGTAACTGGTTTCAAGAAACAGACAAGTTAAAAGTACTTTATGTCGGGGGCTTAAGTCAACGTAAAGGGTTATCCTATCTTGTTGAAGCAATCTCTGCTTTAGATAATAAAGTTGAGTTTTCCTATATCGGTAATGGCTCTGCATTAGAGTTAATGCAAGAAAAATTACCAAATGCCACCTATTTAGGCACAATGCCACATTCACAAGTTCTCGAAGCAATGCGTGATCATGATGTCTTGGTTTTTCCAAGTCTATTTGAAGGTTTTGGTATGGTGATTACAGAAGCTATGTCGCAAGGTATGGTGGTGATTGCGACAGATCACACTGCGCTGCCTGATATAGCTGGTGAAAACACAGGGATACTTATTCCGGTTCGAGATTCAGGCGTAATAAAAGATGCACTTAGTGACTTAATTAGTAACCCCGAAAAAGTTGAGAAAATTGGTAAGTCAGCTATGAGGTTAGCACAGTCGTACCAGTGGATTGATTACGAATCGAAAATAGTCAAGGCGGTGGTAAAGTGAGCTCGGTTGCAATGTCAAGCGTCAATGCTGTCACTTGGAAAAATCTCCATCCTGTGGGAAAGCTTTTTATCGCAATTTTTTTGATCGTGTTATTTGAAGGTGCTGTTCGTAAATGGGTTTGGGGGAGTGCGACTATCCCACTACTCGGATTGCGAGATCTAATTGTTGTCTATGGTGTTATTTGGGGGGGGGGTCATCGTTACTTTGATGCAAGGGCTCCGGGTGACGCTATATTGATTTTTTGGACGATTCTCATTGTTGTTTGGACAGTCCTACAAATGCTTAGCGGTTTGCAACCACTAATAGTGGGCGTTATTGGTTTTCGGTTTTGGGTGCTTTACCTATGGTTCGCTTTACTCTGTGCCAAAGCTCTCAATTGGCAAGATCTTGAATATCTGTTTAAAATTTTTTCGTTAACCTTATTGTTTATGGTGCCTTTGGCGATTGTACAGTTTATGTCGGCTCCTACTGCCTTTATTAATAGGCAGGCTGGGGGGGATGATCAATTAATTTTTACAGTTATGAAAGATATCGTTCGGACAACTGGAACTTTCTCATTTACCGCTGGCTACGCCAATTATTTAGCGTTTGTTACTCCTGTTGTTTTGTGGTTAATGTCCGGCGGTTTAAAAAACTCTTTAAACTCCTTATTACGATTACTTATTATTGGACTTTTTTTTGTTGGCGTTTTAATCAGTGGATCACGAGCCGCAATTATTACAACTCTTTTCTTTGCAGGCATGTGGTTTTTGGCACTTTTATTCGCCAACAAGCTCCCTAAAATATCCACAGCAAAAATGCTATTTGGCCTAGCCGGATTTGTTGTTTTATTTTTCTTACTTTTCCCGATTATGGAAAGATCTTATGACGCAAATGCCAACCGTTTCGAAAACGCGGCTACATCAGAAGATGTAGGTGATAGGATTAAACGGATGTACATGGGATCTAATGAGACTTGGGAGCAGTTTACATTTCTTGGCTATGGTATAGGTGCAGGAGCAAACGCTTCACGTGGATTTATGCCTTCAAATAATACCGGCTTCCTTTTAGGTGAGGGTGAAATTGACCGAGTTTTAAATGAGGGAGGGGCCGTTGGTATGATGCTCGTCTTGTTTAAGTGGTTAATACTTATCGCTGGTCTATTAAGTTCTTGGAGAATATTTAAAAGAAATAATGAATTTTTGTCTTTATCTTTATGGCTAGTCATAGCTGTCCAATTACCTACGGGAGCAATTATTGGTCAGCTTACCGTTCACGCCTTTTCTTTACTTTTGCTTGGCTTAGGTTTTGTCTCTTTAGCCTGTTGGCAGACTGAAAAAAATAGAAGGCAGGGATTAGTAGGATGAAAGTATTAATTGTTGCCAATTATATGTTAAGTCATCAACAAAGCATGCAGCGTTTTGCGGATATGATTAAAGAAGGCCATGAAGTTAAGGTAATTCGTCCTGATGCAATATTATGTAAAATTGGACAGGCAGAACATGTTTTGGATAAATGTTTTGTATATATTGACCGTCTTTTTCTATTTCTCTGGCAATTAAAACAAATGGCTAAATGGGCTGATGTGGTCCATATATGTGATCACTCAAAAGCCATGTACAACAAATGGATTAATAACCCCTCTTTAGTGACTTGTCTTGACCAATTTAATATCCAAAGTGATTTAGGGTTTATAGAAACGAATAAAACTGGGTTTACAGGTCGAAGATTGCAGAAATGGATTGTTTCAGGGCTACAGGTTAGCGCACATGTTTTTTGTATTTTTATGAAGGCAAAAGATAAAGTATGGAGATTATTTCATAAACAACCACATGATTTAAAGCCAAGTTGTTTTGTCAATTTAAGTGGAAATCAAAGGTACAAAAGTAGATTAACTGTGGCTGAAATATACTCGCCTTTGATTCAACTTTTGAAATATAGAATCTGTGAATTAGCTGGAACTGGTAAACCTTGGTTTGATGCTTTAAAAGGAACTTGCTTGGAATAAAAAATCAAACTATTGAAGTCAGAGGATTGAACAATGAAGACATTTATGCTGATCATTCTAACACTAAAACACTAAAACACTAAAACACTAAAACACTAAAACACTAAAACACTAAAACACTAATTTTTTTAACACTCCAGAATATGTTTAGATGGCTAATTCCTTCATTCATATCATGCTTACATATTAACTTTTTAGATGAGTAGCCTCTTTTAAAAGTACATTTTTGATACAAATAAAGGAATTTAGATGAGCATAAATAAAACAATCTACCCAACACAAGGTTCACCTTACAGTGAAACATTTGTAAAAGCAGAAATTGAAATTCTAGAGAGCCATGGCCTTAAAGTTGAGCACATTAATGTAAACGAGCTGAAATATTCATTAATCAGGTTTATTTATAATATAATCCATAATCCTATTACTTTCTTTTATTCGTTGTATGTATCTCTAACTTCGATAAGTACAATAACTCGTTTTTGCTCGAATATGGATTGTGTTATACGAATATATTCCAATAGAAAAATTTTAGAAAAACATTTCACGCCAAATGTAGAAATTAGATGTCATTTTATTGCTAAAAGAGCAATGTTCTCATTAGTGTGCCACAAATTATTTAATTGTAAATACTCACTTGTAGCTCATGCTTCTGACATATTTGAATGGGATAATAGTATTTTCCACAAAATAAAGCATGCAGAGAGAGTAGATTGTATTTCAAATTATAATAAAGGTTATTTAGATGCAAAATTAAATTTTGAGTTCTCTACTAAACTCAAGCTAATTAGGAATTCATTTTATAGTAAGTCAAAACCTTTTTCATTAAAAAACAATAAGGTAAATGGTGTTGTTGGGCTGAAATTATATCGATTTTTATATGTTGGCAGACTAGTAAAGAAAAAAAATATTCCTACTATGATTGACCTCCTTGAAGAACTAAGCTTCAAGTATCTACCTTGCGAATTAATTATTGTAGGGGAAGGTGGTGATGATGAAGAAAATGTTAATCTAAAAGTTAACTCTCTTAAAAGTCTCAAAATTAAAAGACTTGGATATCAAGACAGCGAAAACATTAGTTTAGAGATAGAACAGGCGGACTTTACTATTCTCATTTCTACTTTAGCTACAAGAGAATTTCCCGACCAAGATGGAATACCTACGATATTTTTAGAATCTTTAGCTTTAGGAACTCCAGTAATTTCAACACAGGTATCTGGAATCCCAGAGCTAGTTGAAGACTTGTCAAATGGTATTATTTTAGAAAAAATTTCTGCTAAAGAACTTTATGAAAAAATCCAATTGTTAAGTATTGATGAAGATAAAATAATCGAAAGATTTAATTGTTGGTATAAAACAGGAAACGGTGCAAAGACTTTTCTAGAAGGTAACAAGTGAAAATTTTAAGAATAATTAGCTCAACCAATCCGATAAATGGAGGGCCAATCAATGGGCTACTAAATAGCTCAGCAGAATTGGTGGCAAGAGGACATGAAGTAACTGTATTGTCTCTAGACGATCCGTTTGATAGACATGTAGCTTCTTTCCCGTTTCGGTTAATAACCTATAAAAGCTCATTAGGTGCACTAAAATATTCCAGTCAGTTAAAATTGTGGCTACAAGAAAATGTTACTAATTTTGACGTGGTCGTCATCCATGGAATTTGGCAATATCACAGCTATGCAGCAGCTAAGGCTTGTATTAAACACAATGTTCCTTATGTTTTATTTACTCACGGAATGTTGGATCCGTGGTTTACTGAAAATAATCTTCTAGGACGCCTTAAAAAAACGCTTTATTGGAAGTTATTTGAAAGACATTCAATTAATAATGCGGCTCAAGTGCTATTTACTTCTAAAGAAGAGTTGAGGCTCGCACGTGAACCATTTTCTCCTTATTCGCCAAATGAAAAAGTAGTGGCCTACGGAAGCCCAGTGCCGCTAGTTAATGAAGAAAAGGCAAAAAAGGTGTTCTTTGACTCATTTCCACACCTAAATAATAAACCTTTTATTTTGTTTCTTAGTCGTATTCATGAGAAAAAGGGTATTGATTTATTAATTGAAGCTATGGGGGAGTTGAACGATAAATACCCTCAAATGCAATTGGCAATAGCGGGACCTGACCACAATAAATTACAACCACAGTTACAAGACAGAGCAACTTCTCTAAATATCCAAAAACGAATTAGTTGGTTGGGTATGTTAGATGCCGATATTAAGTGGGGGGCTTTTTATGCCTGTGAAGCCTTTGTTTTACCATCTCACCAAGAGAATTTTGGCATAGTTGTGTCTGAAGCTCTATCAACGGGAACACCTGTTTTAATAACTAATAAAGTGAATATTTGGACAGAAGTGGTTGATGCTAAAGCAGGTTTTGCTGACGCGGATTCAGTTTCTGGTGTAAGAAGCACACTAAACTCTTGGTGGTCACTAGATTCCGACAACAAGTTGGAAATGAAGCAAAATGCGCTCAATTGTTATAAACAGAATTTCTCTATGAAAGCAGCAGTGGATGATTTGGAAAGAGTACTTATTTCTACAGCAGAATTGGCAACTCAAAATGAACCTAAATGCATACATTCGGCTGAGCACAACTGATGCTTGAAAAAAATAATATTACCGATCCAGTATTTCCATTATCGTTTAAAATTATGCGACTTTTATGGAATATTTTTTATATTATTTTTATCAAGTTTAGCCCCAATTTTTTATTTTCTTATCGCGCGATGTTATTGAGGATGTGGGGCGCTAGCGTTTCGAAAAAAGCTAGGGTCTACCCTACGGCAAAAATATGGTGGCCAGCAAATTTAACGGTGGAAGCTGAAGCTACTGTAGGTCCTGATGTGACTGTTTACAATCAAGGAAATATTAGAATAGAAGAGAGGGCTATCATCAGTCAAGGTGCACATCTTTGTGCCAGCACGCATGATTACAATGATCCCTTGCATCCTCTTGTGTTAGCACCTATTTGTGTAGGTAAAAATGTTTGGGTTTGTGCAGAGGCGTTTATTGGTCCGAACGTTAAGATAGCCGAAGGGGGAGTTGTTGGTGCTCGGGCAGTGTTGACAAAAAACACAGAAAAAATGGGGATCTATGCTGGTAACCCAGCCATACGAATAAAATCAAGGGAATGGAATTAGTAGATGAGTAACAACTTAACTGTCATTATCCTTACTTTTAATGAGAAAATTCACATTAAACGGTGCATAGAGAGTGTATCTAAACTTTCCAATGATATTTTAGTGATCGACTCATACTCTACTGACGAAACCTGTGATCTGGCAACTTCGTGTGGTGCTAAAGTGTTTCAAAATCCTTTTGTCAATCAGGCTCAACAATTTCAGTGGGCTATGGATAATTGTGGTATTGATTCAACATGGGTTTTGCGACTAGACGCAGATGAAACACTCGATGATGAGATGATTCAAAATATTCGCGAATTTATTGCTAACGATGGTTATGGTCACAATGCTGGCATACTCAATAGAAAACATATTTTTCTTGGAAAGTGGGTGAAACATGGTGGCAGATACCCACTACCCATGTTGCGCTTATTTAAACGTGGCACTGCCCATGTTGAACAACGTTGGATGGACGAACATATTGTGTTGGACAAAGGCACAGCTAAAGTAATTGAAGGCGGCTTTGAAGACAATAATATTAATTCAGTTTCTTGGTTTATCGACAAACACAATAAGTATGCCACCCGAGAGATGGTGGATATCATGCTAAAAAGATTGCAGCCTGAATCCGCCACAGAAATTACTGAAAATACTGGTTTAGCAATTCGCTTTAAACGCTTTTTGAAAGAGTCTGTTTACATGAAACTGCCTTATTTTGTGAGACCGTTTTTGTATTTTAATTTTCGCTATTTTATTCAACTTGGATTTCTGGATGGAGCCAGAGGATTCGCATATCACTTTATGCAGGCGTTTTGGTACCGCGCCTTAGTCGACCTTAAATGTATTGAAGTGGAAAGGCTTTGGTCGGATTGCACTGATGATACAAGTAAAATTGCAATTTTAGAACAATACAGTGGTTACCAATTAAGTTGATCATTTTTGGTGCAAAACTTGGCGTACCTGCCTTTTGATGAGACAATAATAACCATAAATTTAAAATCCTACTAACTTAAGCTTTTGCATTTTAGAGAATGTGAAAGCTGCATCCTATTTAAAATCCTTCTGTCACTGAACTTTAGGTTATGCAGTTTGATTTATTTAGGGAATACTCGATGTAAATAGTTTTGAAAGTAGCATTTTCTGCAAATTTCAAATTTTTGAAATAAATTTACAGTAAAGTCAGGTTGACTGGTAAGGGACTTGCATAGTGCAAACTTGAAGACTGGGGGAGGCGATGTTGTTTAGCTTCATTGTTATTTTATGGAAGCGTAAATGGCAACAGAAACAAGCTCAGAGCTTATTATAATAATGAATTCTCTAAGAAGTGATTCGAGCATAAAATTAGTCGGTAATTTTTATAGGGATATAGCTTGAAGCTGCTTTTAAAAAGTTTAAATTATGCCCCGGAATTAACCGGGATCGGCAAATACAACGGTGAGATGTGTGAAGCTTTTGTGGAACGTGGAGTGGGTGTAACTGCAGTTGTTGCTCCGCCCTACTATCCTGAATGGCAAATTCATCAGGGTTATCGAAAATTTTGGTTTAAGTCTGAGATTCAAAACGGCGTAGAACTCATTCGTTGTCCTTTGTATGTGCCAAAAAAAGTCACCACCTTTAAACGCTTATTGCATTTGGCAACTTTTGCTTTTAGTTCAGGTTTAGCACTTTTCAGTCGTCTTTTTAAAAAGCCCGATGTGATTATTTTGGTTCAACCTACGCTATTTTGTGCACCATTTACTCTTTTGTATGCCAAATTAACAGGTACAAAAACCGTATTACATATTCAAGACTTTGAAGTGGATGCCATCTTTGGTTTAGGGCTGATGGGCGATGGCAAAGCGGCTAGTGTTGCTAAAAAAATTGAACGTTGGTTAATGTCAGGGTTTGATGCAGTCTCCACCATTTCTTTTAGCATGATGGATAACGCTAAAAGCAAAGGTGTACCTGAAGATAAGCTAATACATTTTCCCAATTGGTCGGATACATCCTTTGTGACGCCAGAAACTGATGGTTCTGGATTGCGTGAAGAGTGGGGGTTTAGCAACGAAGATAAAATTGTACTTTACGCGGGTAACATGGGCGCGAAGCAAGGTTTGGAGATTGTGTTAGAAGCCGCCAAGGCACTACGAGAAAATATCCATATTAAGTTAGTATTTGTTGGCGCAGGGTCCATTGTTGATCAACTCAAATCAATGGCCGATGAACTGCATCTGTCGAATGTGCATTTTAAGCCGCTGCAACCTTGGGAGTTAGTCCCTCAATTACTGGCTATGGCTGATATTCATTTGGTGATCCAGAAAAAAGGTGCAGCCGATGCGGTGTTACCTTCAAAACTAACGAATATTTTGTCCGCTGGTGGGCATGCAATTGTCACCGCAGAAGAACATACCGAGTTGGGACGCATAGAAAAGTTAAACCCTGGTATCTATGAGTGTATTGAACCTGAAAGTATTGATACACTTGTTACAGCAATAGGTAATGCTATTACCAAAGATACAAAAGAACACAATAAAGTAGCGCGTCAATTTGCGTTAAGCTATTTAGATAAAAACACTATCATTGATACTTTTTTAATTAAGTTGGAAAAAATAACGGAATCAAATTCAGATTTTGTAAAGGAAATAAAATGACAAAAAAAGTTGCACTAATTACTGGGGTTACAGGTCAAGATGGTTCTTACCTGGCTGAGTTCTTATTAGAAAAAGGCTATGAAGTTCACGGTATCAAACGTCGTGCTTCATTGTTTAACACTCAGCGTGTTGACCATATTTATGAAGATGTTCATGTAGAGAACGCTAACTTCAAGTTACATTACGGCGACTTATCTGATTCGTCTAACTTAATCCGCATTATGCGTGAAGTTGAGCCTGATGAAGTCTACAACTTGGGTGCTCAGTCTCACGTTGCGGTTTCATTTGAAGCGCCAGAATATACTGCTGACGTAGATGCCTTAGGTACACTACGTTTGTTAGAAGCCATTCGTTTCTTAGGTTTAGAAAAGAAAACTAAATTTTACCAAGCGTCTACGTCAGAGCTTTACGGTGAAGTACAAGAGATCCCACAAAAAGAAACTACGCCGTTTCATCCCCGTTCACCTTATGCCGTGGCCAAAATGTACGCTTACTGGATAGCCGTAAACTACCGTGAGTCTTATGGCATTTATGCCTGTAACGGTATTTTGTTTAACCATGAGTCTCCTCGCCGTGGTGAAACCTTTGTAACCCGTAAAATTACCCGCGCTGTTGCTAACATTGCTCAAGGTCTTGAAAAATGCTTGTTCCTTGGAAATATGGATGCATTACGTGACTGGGGCCATGCAAAAGATTACGTGCGTATGCAATGGATGATGTTGCAACAAGACAAGCCTGAAGATTTTGTTATCGCTACCGGTAAACAAATTTCAGTACGCGAATTTGTGCGTATGTCTGCTGCAGAAGCGGGTATTAGCCTTGAGTTTAGCGGCGAAGGTGTGGATGAAATTGCGACCGTAACGGCTGTTAGCGGTGATGATGCCCCAGGCGTAAGTGTTGGTGATGTGATTGTTAAAGTTGATCCGCGTTACTTCCGTCCTGCAGAAGTTGAAACCCTATTGGGCGACCCAACCAAAGCTAAAGAAAAATTAGGCTGGGTGCCTGAGATCACAGTAGAAGAAATGTGCGCCGAAATGGTGCGAAATGATTTGGACAAAGCCAAGCAACACGCCTTGTTGAAAGAACACGGTTATTCGTTGGCGGTATCCAGAGAGTAATTCAAAGGTATCTCGCGGGGCTAAAGCACCCGACTACAAATAACTCGCGGGGCTAAACCACCCGCCTACAGGTTTGTAGCACGGGCTTCAGCCCGTGGAAATGTTTGCTATAACTCACGGGGCTAAAGCACCCGCCTACAGATTTGTAGCATGGCCTTCAGCCCGTGGAAATGTTTGCCATAACGCGCGGGGCTAAAGCACCCGCCTACAGATTTGTAGCATGGCCTTTAGGCCATGGAATTGTTTGCTATAACTCACGGGGCTAAAGCACCCGCCTACAGATTTGTAGCATGGCCTTTAGGCCATGGAAATGTTTGATATAACTCGCGGGGCTAAAGCACCCGCCTACAGATTTGTAGCATGGCCTTTAGGCCATGGAATTGTTTATTTATTTTTTAATGAGTATATAAAATGAAAAAAGTTTTTGTTGCAGGCCACAGAGGCATGGTGGGTTCTGCCATCGTTCGTCAGCTGACAAAACAAGGTGATGTGGAAATTGTCACCAAAACACGAAGTGAACTAAATCTCACTAGCCAAGCCGAAGTCAGCGAATTTTTCGCCAAAGAGAATATTGAACAAGTATATTTAGCTGCAGCAAAAGTAGGTGGGATCATTGCTAACAACACTTACCCTGCTGAATTCATTTATGAAAACTTAATGATCCAATGCAACATTATTCATAGCGCCCACGTAGCTGGTGTACAAGATTTGTTGTTCTTAGGTTCGTCTTGTATTTATCCTAAATTGGCTGAACAGCCAATGTCAGAAGACGCGCTGTTAACGGGCACCCTTGAACCCACTAATGAGCCTTATGCCATAGCGAAAATTGCCGGTATCAAGCTGTGTGAGTCATACAATCGCCAATATGGCCGTAATTACCGTTCAGTGATGCCTACCAATTTGTACGGCGAGAACGATAACTTCCACCCTGAAAACTCCCATGTTATTCCGGCTCTTATTCGCCGTTTCCATGAAGCGAAATTAGAAGGAAAACCTGAAGTAGTGGCTTGGGGTAGTGGGAAGCCAATGCGTGAGTTCTTACATGTGGATGATATGGCTGCAGCGTCTATTTACGTGATGCAATTAGACAACGCTACTTACGAAGCAAATACCCAGCCTATGCTTAGTCACATTAATGTGGGAACTGGTGTTGATTGTACTATCCGTGAGTTGGTAGAAACCGTTGCTAAGGTCACTGGGTATGAAGGTGACATCAGCTTTGATGCTTCTAAACCTGATGGTGCCCCCCGTAAACTAATGAACGTATCGCGCTTAAAAGACTTAGGCTGGCAGTACAGTATTTCATTAGAAGAAGGGTTAGCCAGTACTTATGAGTGGTTCTTGGCAAACCAAGATAGCTTTAGAAAGTAGACTTAGCTTTAAACAAAATAAGAAAATATCATGTTTTTAGATAAACCCACGTTTAGCACTGTGATTGCCAGCACCCCTTTGGTTTCCATTGATTTGGTGATCACCAATGAAAACAATGAAGCCTTGTTGGGGCAGCGTTTGAATCGCCCTGCCAAAGGGTATTGGTTTGTACCTGGTGGTCGTATCTTAAAAGATGAATCCTTGGCCAATGCGTTTAAACGCTTAACCAAAGAAGAATTAGGCGAAGAATTCACAATGGATCAAGCTAGTCTGCTTGGTCCGTTCGACCATTTTTATCAAGATAATGTGTTTGGTGATGAATTTACCACCCATTATGTGGCAATAGCCTATAAATTAAAATTAACCCAGCCTTTAGAAAACCTGCCGTTAGATAAGCAACATGGCAGTTATCAATGGATGCCCATCTCTGAATTGTTAAACAACGATGCCGTGCATAAGCATACCAAATGGTATTTCATGTAGCATAGGATTTACGACGTAGAGTTATTTTTTGTAGCATGGTAAACGATCAATATAGACTGTTCTTCCTTTCCTAATCCCACACTATAAAATTTAATCAATTATAACAACAGTAGACCCTATTATTTGAAACGTAATAAACTCAGTGAATTAAGCGTGTCTAACGCATAAAAACACTGGTTAGCAACTAGCAACAATCGCTCTTTAATAAACGCTTATATTTATGTTATTCAAAGCAAATTTAACGATTGTAAATTGTATCGAAGACATTCACATATGGCCCAACGGATTTAATATAGGATATTGGAAGTATAAGACAATAATTATGTACTTGTTTTACCAAAAAGAAGTAAGTCCGCATACTTAATCCTTTGTGTGATTTGAACTATAATCAAACAAAGCCCAAGAACCACTAAAGAAATTAAAGGAGTGACTATTAGGTTATATACCCAAATTTTCATGTTTGGAAAATCTATTATTTTATCGAGCATACCTTCTAAAATTAATCGTTGTAACAGATATATGGATAAAGTGTGAGCACCGATTTTAGATAACCAATTAAAAAAAACATTACGTGAGTAGATTATTTCAAAAAGAATAAAGAAAAATATACTGCCACACAGACCAATAAACAAACGAAAAATAGAAATATCAATATTTGTAAAGTTAAACTTTAACTCTTTAAAATCAAATAAGCTAGGAAACCTAGAAACATACATTGTGTAACTACCATCCCAATCTAAAAGACATGTAGCGAAAAGTACAGCTGATATTAATAGGATTGTTTTTGCGTGGCTTGAAAAAAATTGATAATTATTCTTAAAGAAAAATCCAGCCCAAAATATTAATAATAATACTCTTTGTTTTTCTAATAAATATGGAAAAAATAAAACAAAAGAGATACTAATAACAAACGCCAACCATTCTTTCTTTAGTACTTTCAAAGAGACGAAGACAATAAAATAACTAATAAACAATTCTCTTAAGAACCAAACATCATAAGTTCTTTCCCATATTTCTAATAGAATTTCATTAAGGCCGTGTTCTTTGCCTCTTGTAATTTCGGCTGCATACCAAATTAAAACAAACACTAAAGCCCAATTAAAACAGGGTAAAAGTAGTTGCATACTCTTTTTAACAAAAAACTTTTTTAAATTAATTTTTAATGTTGCGTGAAAAAAAAATCCGCTTATTAGAAAAAATAAAGGCATATGAAATGAATAAATAAATTCAAAAGCTGCATTATGAAAAAAATCATAACTGTTCTTCAAGTACTGTATTGAATGACCCCACAATACTGTCAAAATTGCAAATCCCTTCAGAGCGTCTATGAACTCAATTCTTTTCTTTTTGTGTACTTCTGTAGTTAAGGTCGACATTTATTAATTCCATTTTTTCGACGGTAAGGTTAAGTAGGTATTTAAAAATCAAGAGACTTTATTTAAATTTAAGATTGAACTATATAAAGTACTAACGCAACACTTCAATTAATTACGTATGTACAAAAATCTATATTAACTTAAAATTATCTTAAGCAATCAAATAATAAATATCCGAGGTTTTTAATATAATCGCAATGGGCAGCTGGAATTAAGTACTGTCTAAACTGATGCCAAATAACTTTCGACTTAAAGTATGGTGTAGGGTTTTATTCCTCAGGTAACTGAATATCGGTTGTGGCCCTAAAGGTTCGATAAAAATGAGATAATACAAACAGCATTATTTAAAGCATATTCTTAGACAATATTTCTTTAGCCTTCTTTTGTTTTCTAACACTGTTTGCTGGGAACCGAGCTAATCAAATGTTGCCTAAATAATTAATTAGGATAAACATGAACTATGGCAGCATTTATAAACAAACAACACCATTACTGATGATTTATATTGTGAAAACAACGTTGTAGACTGCTCTTGACTGCCTGACTGAGATCTAGTTAAGCGGCAAATACAGGACTTACTATTCCTGCTGGCTCTTTGTGGTGTGTATTGCCATTGTTATTGGCAATCAACGCCGTTTTCGGTTTATCTTGAGTAATGTGCTATGAACCGTCATGCTATTGTGAGTAAACTGTACTTTCTTAGCTGCTCGCAAAACCGCGAGCGCTTCTCTATCTTGTTTTGTTTTTGCTGTAATTCATCAATACGATCGGCTACATACTGATTGAGTACATTTAATTGATCAATGAATAAATGACTGATATCAATGATTAAATTTTATAGGGTGGGATTGGGAAAGGTAGAACGGTCAATTTTGATCGCTTACGTAGTATGTTTATAGTCCATGAACACGAAAGTTGAATCGACTATCTCGGGGCTAAAGCACCCGACTACAGATAATTAATTAAATAGGAGTTTAATTACGCCGCCGATCAAACGGCGAACGTAAAAATATGGCATTAAGTAACTCGGTTGTTTACCGTACTTTTGATAAATTTCTTGTGCTGGTGGGAACGCCATTTCTTGTATAAATAACCACTTTTCCCTGAAACTTTTTCGCTGCTTCAATGAACGACGAAACTGATTCGTTCGGCTATCTACCCTTATTAAATACTCTAATTCAGGATTTGTTGAAACACCTTCTAAGATTTCGACAACTTTATCAATGCTTTCATCTTCAAAGTGTTGGTTGGCTAGTTTAAGAGCAAATTTTGCCAGTTCGCCCAGCCCTTTTTCATCAACGCATTTTCGAAAGTGCGCTTTGTCTGAGGTCGACATTTGTTGGCAGAGTAATAGTAGGTCATATAACCAAATCAATTTAACCGTGTCACCCACATTACGATGATGCAGAAGATGTACTATGGCGTGAATGAGCCCGTGAGCTTTACAAGCCAATGGAATCGACTTTAGCGTTTTCATATCTGCCGAGGTCATTAATTCATCAAAGGTTAGAATATTCTCAACACCAAGCTCGTTGCTTATTCGAAGGTGAATATCAAAATCGACATTTAGCCCCGGACTCAAGGTTTTGCGCATTGAAAACTGGTTAATAATGGCAGTGGGGTTCCAACCCCTGGGGTTAGAAAAACCCATAGACTCGAATGCACTAATAACCGTATTTTTATCTTCTATACGAATAAGTATGTCTACGTCCGCTTTGGTTCGCAACAACGGGTTCGGGTAAACCGTATGGCTAAGGGCGAAGCCTTTGAGTACAACAAATTTAATTCCGGTTGCTGTAAGTTGAATTAGAGTATGCTGGAACTGTTGAGCTAACAACTGATTTCGTAAGTTTTGGTGTATTTGGAAGTCGGCTAACGAATTAAAAAGTGGGCTTTTACAGTGACTTTGCTGAAGTACTCCATAAAGTATGGCTGCTACGCCATGTTCTATGGCTAATTCGGTTAACGAAGTTGCATTTTTGGGCTCTAATGATTCTAAACTCATTAGTTCACCTAAAATCAACTTACTAAGTACAACTAATTTAGGGGGAATTTGCAGAGAGTTAGCCATGGGCTCTGCTCTTGTGCTTAGCAGGTTCAACCAATCTCAATGCAATTGCTAACACCGTAAAAAATAGCGCCGATAGATAAAAGGTTGCCACGTTATAATCGAAACTAGAGTGCAGTAGTAGCATTAACAGGGATGCTTGGCAGCCCATAAGCAGCCCAGGTTGTGCTCTACACTTACCCATAAATATTTTTTTCAACATTAGCAATATGCCAATACTAAATAGCAACGTCCCAATAATACCTTGGGTCGCGAGGGTTTCTAGGTAATCACTATGAGCGCGTTTTGACATTTCATTACTACCCAAAGACGCAGGTTTATAGGCATGCTGAATCAGTGGATAAGTGCCAGGGCCTGTACCAAAAATAGGGAAATCGCTAATTACCTTTATGGCCACACTGTGTAATTTCGAACGAGAACTGTCATTAAAACCGTGTTTTTCGAATCGTTCAAAAGAAACCGAATTCACAAAAACTAAACCAAGCAACACAAATACGCCCACAATAGATAAAAGTGCTTTGTGCTTATTCACTTTCTGTTGTTGCCAGAATAAGTAGCGAATACAAATGCCACACATAACCAGCATAAACACTAAGTTTCCACCTCGAGAGTCGGTTTTGGTCAGTACAACAAATAATAAAAACCCTAAACATAGGAGTATAAAAATTCGTGAACACAGCAAATATAAAAGCGATCGCGATAATTTACTTCGTTGTATTTCTTTTTTACGTTTTTTGAAATTATCAAACATCAAGCCAAGCACTAAAGGAAGGACCATTGCTATATAAATCGCGTATTGGTTTTTGTAACTAAAGGTACCCCTTAACGCTTGTTTCCAACTCGTACCCCAGGGGGGGATAGCTTTTGAAAGTTGATATAAGCCATCTGTGTAATGATTAGTAAGTGAATAGATTGCAGTTAATAGCGAAATTATGATTAAACAATAAACTAATCTTGTAAGCCGAATGGGTCTTTTTAATAAAACATAGGTGAATATAAAGAGCAGTACCAATGAGGTTAATTCGAACAATTCTGAAGTTGAGGTGCTCGACGATACGCTGAGGAAAGCGATATTTACATTTGCATGTAACCGATAAAAATGCGCGCTGTTTGGACTAAGTTTAGTTAACAATTCTAATGGTATGGGAATGAGATAAATACATAGATAACACAACCAGAGAAATAAAACTAACAGCGGTATCTTTATGGGTTTTAAAATTAAAACAAAGTCTGGTTTAGATAACGTTAGTGCTAATAAACCAATAATCATTACTAGTGATACCAGTGCGACTTCCCAAGCTAGTTCAGCGCCATGTAACCATGGAGATATAACGTGAAAGGTAATCAAACATATAAATGCGAAGCTCGTCATCATCTCTTTTACTTTCATGGTCATTTTTGTAAAATTTGATTTATACGATCTTGATTTTTTGAGTTTTCTATCAACTTTTCAAATGGCATAACGTTGTTGTATTTTCGCATGTATTTAGCTGCAATATAATCGGAATGTATGTCATTTAGTGCCTGATTTAGCATGGGAAGCGCTAGTTCTCTATTTTCCGGTGTTAGTTTTTCCCAATGCTGAATTATTATTGGTAGTAAACGACGTTGATTGTTTATTTCGAATCGTCCTAAGGTTAGGGACCTCTTTAGTGTGATTTGCCATTCTGTGTGGTCAGTTTGTGAATCTACTATTGATTGGGTTAACAATGTATAGCCTAAATAGTGGGACGGAGCTTTGTCAATAACCTTAGTAGCATAACGTTCGGCAGATCCTAAGTGAATGTTCTGCTTTTGGGTTTGGGCTAGAATTAGGTATAGTCGGGTATATAACTCATTTAACTTTAGTTCATCGACGAAATGAATTCCCAGAATTGATTGATTCTCAGCTCTTTGTATTCGATCTAGTATTTGTAATGCTTCTGTATTATCTAGCTTTCCCCTACCATCTTCCCACTGGCTTATCGTATATTCAGGCTTTATGATAAGGATTGAAGACATCATAAATTTAAAAGCAATCATTAAAAACACGCTCAACGCGAGAAAAATAACCAATCTACCCAACGAATGTCGATAATTAGTGGGTATTGATTTAGGTTTTGGATTTATTGTCATTACAAGTTTTCAAATTGGTGTTGTCATTAACAAATAGCATTTTTATCGGGTGTTAAAGTCTGAGTATTTACAAAAAGAGATTGCGGGTTATTTAAAACTAAACTTCTCAAGCGAGCTTCGCCGATGATATTTTGTAAGCTCGCAATACTTGGTTTTAAATCTGGTGCACGACCTTTTAAATTATGGCAATCAGATGCTATGGCGAAGGCTCTATCGCTCTCTACTAGTTCAAAAGCCATGTCTTTCACTTCGTCACCAAATTTACCCGTTAAACTGCTGGCGGTAATTTGTAATGGGCAGCCCATATCCGTAAAAACTTGTAATTTGTGTGGTTGTTTTATAAAGGTTTTATTCCGTTCGGGGTGCACTATGATAGGAATAATGTCTTTTTGTAATAACCAACGCACTAAGTTATCGCTACCGTGTGGTACTTCAATTCGTGGAAATTCTAATAGAAAGGTTCTTTTGCCTTGGTAAGCGCCCAGCCAGGGGATTTGACCTTGCTGTACTAACTGCATAAGCTCTGTGCCAATGCGGATCTCGGCACCTAAGCGCAGTTCAATATCAATATTGGCGTCGGCAACCTGTTGTTGAAATTGAGAAAAACGATTCGCTAAATCTGCTTTAGTATTTTCATATCGGCCATAATGAATATGCGGGGTGAGTGCCTGAGTTGTCACCCCTTGATCCACTGCCATTTTTAACATATCTAGCGCTTCTGCAAGCGTTTTTGCGCCGTCATCAACGCCCGGTAGTATATGGCTGTGAATATCTATCATAGTCTGTACTTAAGTCGCTGTGGGTTTTTCGTTTTCAGGCTGAATTACAGTACCGTAGTATTCACCTGCATAATAATGGTCGCCGTAGTAACTCATTTTCTGGGGTTCGGCTACGGTGAGTACGGCACCTACCACGTTAGCATGGAGTTTCTGTAGGCGTTTCACCGCTTCTTTGGACACTTTTATCTTAGTTTCTTCCGCGCGAACTGCCACTATTACACCATCAACTTTGGTGCCTACAATACACGCATCGCTCACCGGTAAGGTAGGGGGGCCATCTAATATAATATGATCGAAGTGGGTTTTTAAAGACTGTAAAGCTTTGGCAAATTTTTCCGAAGACAAAAGCTCAATGGGGTTGTGTGGAATGGTGCCACAAGGCATCACATTAAACTGTTTATTGTCGGTGGGGTTCACAATACAGTCACCAAAATTGACCGTACCTGCTAAAAGGTCGGTTAACCCAATACGGCTTTTTATCTGCAGGTTTTTTGAAATACTGGGTTTGCGTAAATCCACTTCCAACAACAAGGTTTTACCAATTTGGCTATAGGCTGCTGCCAGGTTCATGGCTAAAGTTGACTTACCTTCCGACCCTGTGGCCGAGGTGACTAATAAGGTTTTCGGTGGATTATCAATATTCGAAAACTGTAACCCCGTACGTATACTGTTAATGCTCTCGGCAAATACCGAACGGGTATCTTCTGCATACTCCATTTCTGGGATTGTGTGGGTGTCTTTTTTCTTCAACGCCATGGTAATACCCAGCGCTGGAATCTTCAGGTTCTCTTCCAATGCATCTGGTGTGCGATAAGTGTTGTGCAAAGCCTCTTTTACAAAAGCTAATACCACTCCCAAGAACACTCCCATAAATGCAGAAAGTGTCACAATTAACTTAACATTAGGTTTGATGGGAGAGTTAGGCACAGTAGCGGTATCAATCACTTGTACGTTGGATGCAGTAAAATCACCGCGAATATTGGTTTCCATCAAACGGTTAATAAACGACTCGTAAATACGGCGGTTATTCTCTACTTCACGCTCTAACGAAGTAAGAGTAAAGTTTGAACCCTGTAAAGATTGGATCTCATCTTTTTCATTAGTGAGTAAGCGTTGAATATTGTTCACTTGCTGGCTGGCTAAGCGGTAATCACTTTCGATGCGCTCAACTATTTTAGCTATTTCCCGCGACAAGCTGTCGCGCACACTTTTCAGTTCGGTGCGGGCAGAAATCATCTTAGGGTGCTTTTCTTTATAGCGTTCAAACAACTCATCCACTTTACTTTGCAACCTGGCTTCTTCTTTTACTAAACCGCTAGCCGTGGCATTTTGCAGTACTGGCCCTAACGAATAAAACGCATTAGAATTTGCGGGTACGTTTTTCACCTGAGCATAAAGCTCTTCTGCTGTACTCAGCTCTGTTTGGGCTCTGATGAGTTGATTATTTAAGGACTGCAAACGAGAGTTAGCATCTTGTTGTTGCATTGAAGTATCGACAATGCCCTGTTGCATTCTAAAATCACGTAATTTGTTTTCAGAAGCAGTTAACTGTGCTTTTAGCTCTGATGATTGTTCCGACAACCACTTTTCAGTATTTTTCACATCACCCAAACGAGATTCTAATCCAAACTGAATATAGGCTTCACCCAGGGTATTAATAATATCCGTGGCTAACTGCGGATCAGGGGATTGATAGCTGATATTAATAATCTGACTTTGTTGACCACCACTTACGTTTATCCCACCCTGTATACCTGCGGCTAGCATTACTTTGATGTCATTGTCAGAACGGACTTTAGCTTGGGCAGTCGTCACATTCTTGCCAAATAGCGCAGCAATCTCTTGCTTTATTTCTGCGATGGTGGCCGTCAACCCACTTGCTTTTTTCCCTTTATTAGCTAATAGTTGTTTTTTGTAACTGTCTACTAAACCAAGTTTATCGACCACGGTTTCGGCAATAGCTCTTGAGCGTATTATTTCATACTGGGTTTCATAGAACAAAAACACCATAGCCGAAGCAATATATTGTTCTTCGGGGGCTGCACTAGGTTGTTGGGGGTTGGCGAGAATTTTTGAGCTAGCTTGATAAATAGGGGTTGCGGTAGCTGCAATATAACCGCCAATTAACAGGCAAACTAACATGACTGCAGCAATGAGCCATTTTGCTCGTTTAATGGTGCGCCAATACTGGCTCAAGTCCAACGTTTCTGCGGCGTTTTCGTCGGTTAAAGCGGGGTTCAAGCCTTGTTGTGATGTCATTTTTTCACTGTTCCATTTGTATTGCGCTAAGCATAGCGCTATCTATCTTTTACTAATTTTAAAACTAATATTCAAAATTCGTGTGTATATAGGCGTTTAACCCAATACTAAATACGGGGTCTTAAAAAAAGCTTTCTTCCACTGTTATTACATCGCCAGGTTTAACCAAGGCATTTAAATCTACTTTTTTACGTTCGCTGTGTTGAGCTTGATTCAGGAGGTAAATATTGCTTTTCGAAGCGCGCTCAGTAAAACCGCCTGCGATCGTCACTGCTATTTGTACTGTCATTTTGGTTCTAAAGGGGTAACTACCAGGCCTTTGCACTTCACCGTTAATATAAAATGGGCGATATTCAGCAATGCTCACAGATACGCTGGGTTTTTTAAGGTAATCATCACCAAATAATTTAGTTAATAAGGCTTCTACTTCAGGTACAGTTTTGCCTTGCACTTCTACTTGGCCTAGTAAGGGAACCGAAATGGTACCTTCGTCAGTGATCTGTGCTTCTTTTAGTCCCAACTCGGGTTCGTCAAACACAGTGACCGAAATTGCATCCCCCGTGGATAACCGATATGTGCTATCACTGCTGCTTTCAACATTTTGTGCAAACACATTTGCACTAAGCCCCGTCCATAAAATGCCAATTAATAAAAGAATACGTTTTTTCACTTGCTAGTTCCTTTTCAAAATCTGTAACTTGACTAATCAATTAACCAGTCAATGCCGAGCATATAAATATTTGAGTCATAATCAAATAGTATTAAATTCGAACTGCGTTTTTTGTGGGTGTAATCAAGATACACTTCTAAGCTGCGTTTTAATGCGTAAGTGTATTCGGCTGATATAGCACTTAAGTTATCGCTGCGACCTTGTGAGCTACCGAAGTCATCTACACTATAACTGTAACCTAAACCAACTTTACTTTTAGGACTGAACTTATGGTCAGCTTCAATAGAATAATTTTCACTGATAAAGCTCGGCAACCCCTGTATTGCACTTTCTCTGGTGGAACGCTCCGCGCCCAATTTTATGCTTGAATACGTATTGGGTTTCCAAGTCATATCCAGATAATAGGCAAGGCCAGATATGTCATTGAGTAAATCGTTGTCGTAATTGATATCTTGGTAACCTATTTTAAAAATACCTGTGGTTTTAGCCGTTGCGGTCCACTCCACACCCATCAAATATCGATTTTGTTTAGATGAAGCGTCAAAGGTTTCAGTATTTTTATAGTTTAAGTCATCTATACTGGCTTCTAATAAAAGTCGGGTTTTAGGCGCTAATCGATAATAAAATGTACCCGTTAATCTATCGGAATCGTAATCCCGGAACGACTGACTATTGTTATCATAACGACGTTTATCTAAATCGTAAGCAACTCGTATTTGCCCTATGCTTTTTTGTGTACCATAGGTTCCCGCAGCTTTTAACGAAGATGAGGAGATCTCTGAAAACTCATCTAATACGGAGCTTGCAGCATTAGTTGTGCCTGGCTCTTCTATTTTACTTGAGTAGCGTAAGGTTAATTCTGATGTAAACTTAGCAGTGTGTTTATATTGACCTTTTAGGGATGCATCATGTTCGGCGTAACTTAGGTCACTTAAATCATTATATTGACGATAGTTGCCCTTATATTGTGCGCCGAGTTGCACGGATTCATAAAGTTCGGTCAATTTTAGTGCAGGAGCAAGTTGTATAAACTCGTCAGACAGTTCTTCAGAGCTACGAAAAATGTTGTCATCATGGCCAATATTAGCGGCAATGACCGCTGAAAAACCTTCGTGCTGTTGCGCATAGGCGGAATTGAAACACGCCGAAACAATAAGCATCAAAATAAGCTTGGGGAAGGATTTCTGTGAATCAGAAATCATATTGTTAAAGTTAATCATACAGCTCTTTCCATAAACTCCGGTCTTCCTCTCAACTGGCTGATAGCCTGCTTTTAGAGAGAACTCCTGCATTACCACAACTAAGCGAGTTGATTAACGCATAATTGCTGGGGAAAATAGCAAACCTCGACGCAAAAATATAGATTAATTGGTAATTAAATTTTTGTGACTTAATCCACATTATTGTTCGTTCAATGGGCAATTTACCCTTCAGTCGTGCAAAAGATATGCACATTTCGCACCAAGGCTATTCTTTTGTTGTGGGTAGCATTCTTTATTCGCTGGGTTTATGATACTGGAGATACTTCATTTAGGTTTATTCATGGTGAAACAACTTGTTACCGCGTTAATGATAATCGCCTTGCTTTTCAGCCAAGGGGTTTCTGCGTTGGTGGCGGTTTGTGATATGGAAAATATGCCAAAAATGAATCATATTGCCGATAGCTCCGACCCTATTATGGTGCAACAACAGGATTCACATCGTGGAATGCAGCATGGTAGCGAAGAAGGTGAGCTAGTTGAGCCGATTTCGATTTTAGATGAAACCCAGTATCACAGCATGCAATCAAGCCAAGATTGCTGCAACCAAACCTGCGATTGCGAACACGGCACTGCGTTTTCAGCAGTGTTGGTAGTGGCCAATCCATTTCCATATTCGCTGATAAACCATACCGATGTTATCGCCGAGCAATTCAGGGCCCTCGACGCCCACACCTCAAATTTAATCAAACCCCCGATTATTTAATACCCCAAAATAGATCCGCCGTTTTTTCGTCGCACGGGATTTACCGTACGCCCGTGTAGCATGGCCTTTAGGCCATAGTAGGAATCGATCTCGGGCCTGTAGCATGGCCTTTAGGCCATGGCGTGTGAAGGTCAGTAACCTCGCGGACCTCGTAGCATGGTCTTTAGGCCATGGGGTTTCCATGGATTATTGATCCCCCTTTTTCGCGGGGCTAAAGCACCCGCCTACAGGTTGGGATTATCAGGGGTTCGCGATTTTTCGCGGGGCTAAAGCCGCCGCCTACAGGTTGGGATTTGCGATTTGTTTCGCGGGGCTAAAGCACCCGCCTACAGGTTGGGATTTGCGATTTGTTTTGCGGGGCTAAAGCCACCGCCTACAGTTTTTGGAATTACATTATGAATAGAGTTTTGACATGTTTAAGCTTAATTATCTAACCCAGATTTTAATTGCAGGTGCTTTTGTGTTTACGCTGCCTGCGGCTCAGGCTGCCGAACGGCAGTTAAGCCTGGGTGATGCGGTGCAATTGGCTATCGAAAATGATTCCTGGCAAAGGGGCAATCAATTGCAACGTCAGGCTTTGTCGTCACAAAGCATGGCGGTTGATACATTGCCCGATCCGGTTTTATCTATGGGTTTGCTTAATTTGCCAACCAACGGGTTTGCATTTGATCAAGAGGCGATGACGCAGCTTAAAGTGGGTATTGCGCAACAATTTCCCCGTGGTGATAGTCGTGGTATTCGCAAACGTCAGCTTCAGCAACTAGCGGCTAAACATCCGTTTCTGGCGCAAGATCGCTCAGCGCAAATCGCGGTGACAGTTTCGCAGTTATGGCTCGATGGTTATGGGGCGCAACAAAGCATTCAATTGCTAAAACAAGATAGTCGTCTTTTTGAACAATTGGCGCAAACGGTTGAATCTCAGTACGCCTCTGGACAAAAGCGTACTCGCCAAGAAGATGTGATACGCGCCAATCTTGAGCTTGCACGTCTACAAGACCGCTTAACCCAATTACAGAGTGATAAAGAGACAGCCACAGCAGCGTTATATCAATGGATAGCAAATGAGCATTTTGACCAGAGCAATGTCAGCGCTTTCGATTTTGCACTAAATAAGGCGGTCAGCAATCAAGCCGAGACCAATCAAGCCGAGACAGCCATGTTTCCCGCTATGACAGAGTTTGTATCTGCCCCCTTTGATCGGCAACGTTATGGACAGCTCCTTGGCAAACATCCTGCGGTGCTGGCGTTACAGCAAACCATTCTGGCTGGACAGGTTGGAGTTGAACTAGAGCAGCAAAAATATCAGCCGCAATGGGGCGTGAATGCCAGTTATGCCATGCGAGCAGACGATCAGGCGGGGCAAAGCCGTGCGGATTTCTTTTCTGTTGGTGTGTCTGTGGATTTGCCGCTGTTTACCAATCAGCGTCAAGACAAAGCTGTGCAGGCAGCAAAATACCAAGCCGAATCTTTAAAAACTGAAAAACGTCTGTTGTTGCGCAATATGTTGTCGCAACTTGAATCTTTGCTTTCCCAGCGCCAGCGACTTGCAGATAGGTTAGCGAATTATGACGCGTCCATTTTACCGCAAATGCACGAACAGGCCGAAGCTGAATTGACTGCCTACACCAGTAACAACGGAGATTTTGGGGAAGTGATGCGAGCTCGAATCGCTGAGCTAAATAGCCGCTTAGAGCGCATATTAATCGCCACTAAAAAACAAAAAGTAAATGCTCACTTACAGTATTTTCTTGTACAGGCTAAACCCAGTGACAACCAGCAATCAAAACTGGTTTTAGGAGAACAGTAATGAATCAAACCAACAATCAATCCACAAATAGCAAATCGCAATTAACACCCGTACTTTATTTAGTTGCCGGTTTGTTAGGTGGAGCGCTGTTAACGGGGTTGTATTTCAACTTTAGCGGTCACGGTCAATCAGCATCAGCTAAACAGGATACAAATGTTGAAGCAGATGAAGCGCCGCTTTACTGGGTAGCGCCTATGGATCCTAACTTCAAACGCGATCAACCTGGCAAGTCACCCATGGGAATGGATTTAGTGCCGGTATATGCCAACAATAATTCGACGAATAACGATAGCCCAGGCACGGTTTCTATTGCTCCGAACATTGTCAATAATTTGGGAGTGCGCACCGCCAAAGTAGCGTACAGCAGGATGCATGTGCCGATACAAACAATTGGCTATGTTGGTTATAACCAAGATAGATTAATTCATATTCATGCTCGTGCCCAAGGTTGGGTAGATAAACTTTATGTTACCGCCTCTGGCGAGCCGGTGGAAAAAGACCAGCCTTTATACGCCCTTTATTCCCCCGAGCTGGTTAATGCTCAAGAAGAATATTTACTAGCGGTAAATCGAGGTAATAGCGCACTCACCAATGCCGCGCTGTCGCGCTTAGTGGCACTGCAAATGCCCAAACAAGCCATTCAAACACTCAAGCAGACACAAAAAGTACTGCAAACCGTCGAGTTTCGTTCACCCCAAGCTGGAGTGGTGGATAACTTAAATATTCGAGAAGGCTTTTTTGTGAATCCCGAGCGCACCCTGATGTCGATAGCGTCGCTTGACGATGTGTGGGTAGAAACTGAGGTTTTTGAGCGTTTGGCAGGGCAAGTGGAAGTTGGATTGCCGGTAACCATGAGTTTGGACTACCTGCCTGGTGAAAGCTGGCAAGGTGTAGTGGATTATATTTATCCTACATTGAATGAACAAACGCGCACCCTTCGTGCCCGATTAAGGTTCAGCAATAGCCAGCAAAAACTCAAACCCAATATGTTTGCCCAAGTGGTGATCCATACTAAACCCAGCGCGCGCAGTTTATGGGTTCCTAGCGAAGCGGTGATCCGCACCCGCGCACAAAACCGCGTAGTGCTCGCGTTAGGCGATGGCCAATTTAAATCCGTAGAGGTAAAACTCGGCACAGTAGCTCATGGACAGGCACAAATTCTCGATGGATTAGAACAGGGCGATACCATCGTCACCTCAGCACAATTCTTACTGGACTCCGAAAGCAGTATCAATTCAGACTTTTCACGCATGACGGCACTCTCGAATAAACAAGACAGCCATGCTAACCACGAGAGCATGGACCACAGCAACATGGATCACGGCAACATGGACAGCCATGATATGTCGGGCATGGATAGACAGGATAAACAGGACAGCCATGCTAACCAAGAGAGCATGGACCACAGCAACATGGACCACGGCAATATGGACGGTCATGATATGTCGGACATGGATAAACAGGACAGCCATGCTAATCACGAGAGCATGGACCACAGCAATATGAACCACGGCAACATGGACAGTCATGATATGTCGGACATGGATAAACAGGACAGCCATGCTAATCACGAGAGCATGGACCACAGCAATATGAACCAC
>NZ_JAUORY010000025.1:0-69361 GCF_030548145.1 Aliiglaciecola sp. 2_MG-2023 | reverse complement strand
AAATCCCATGGCCTAAAGACCATGCTACAAGATAATTTCACCATCCCTCCCTGTAGGAGGCGGCTTTAGCCCCTCAACATTTCAGCGCAAATCCCGTGGCCTAAAGGCTTAGCTGCGAATAACAAAAACCACTGCGAATTTTGTTAATAACGCGTAAACTATGCCAGCATTCAAATTTAAATTATTGAGGAATACCCATGATATATAGCATGACAGCATTTGCCCGCAACGAAATAAAAGCAGAATGGGGCACCGCAATATGGGAAATTCGCTCGGTTAATCAACGCTACCTAGAAACCTTTTTCCGCCTTCCAGAGCAGTTTCGCTCACTCGAGCCAATGTTAAGAGAACGTTTTAGAAAACGTCTTCAACGGGGCAAAGTAGAATGTGCATTACGCTATATTCCCAACGATGCAGCAGCAGGCGAGCTAAGTCTTAATGAAGATCTTGCCAAACAGCTACTAAAAGCCGCCGACTGGGTACAATCTCACGGCCAATCAAGCGGCGTAAACCCCGTCGATATCCTGCGCTGGCCTGGCGTTATTGCCACGGTGGAAACCGATATGGACAGCATTCAAACCGACATAATGAAAGGCTTTGACGACACTCTCAACGACTTCATCCAAGCTCGCGCGGCAGAAGGTGTTAACTTAAAAGAAATGATTGAACAACGCCTTGAAGGAATACAAGAACAAGTCAAAATCGTGAGCGCCAGAATGCCAGAAATCATCACATGGCAAAAAGAGCGACTATTAAGCCGCTTCGAAGAAGCAAAAATCGAACTTGAAGCGGGCAGAGTAGAACAAGAGATGATCATGCTTGCACAAAAGGTCGACGTCGCCGAAGAACTCGACCGACTCAACTCCCATATTGGCGAAACTCACAACATCCTCAATAAAGGCGGCGCATGCGGCCGAAGACTCGACTTCATGATGCAAGAATTCAATCGCGAATCAAACACCCTAGGCTCAAAATCCATCCACGCTGACATCACCCAATCAGCCGTGGAATTGAAAGTGTTGATTGAGCAAATGCGCGAGCAGATCCAGAATATAGAGTGATTATTTCAGGGTTACTCAAGCACGCACAAACCCATATAAAATAAAGCATTAGCTATTCCAAGGTGTCTCAAGCTACTTGGAGATATCAATAAAAGTGGTTACAATAATGGTTACTGTAACCACTTAATTATGGTAACTCAGAAACAAACAATGTTTTTGTAACCATTTTGGATCTGCTAATGCTTAAACTCAATGCCAAGCAAATTGCCTCTTTAGCCAAAAAGGGAGAGCCATGCCGCGTTCCACTGGGCGAAAGCTTATACTTTAGAGTCAGTGATTCCGGCGGAACCAGTTTTGAAGTGCGTTATACCGTTTTCGGTAAACGTCGCGTAATGACCCTTGATACACCGTATCCACAACTTTCCTTAGCAGAGGCACGAATCAAAGCGGCGGAAATAAAGCTGCAAGCTAAGAAAAACAAAGATCCTCTTGAACAAAGAAAGTTGGAAAATGAAAAGCCTTTTAATCAACTCCGAGATCTAGCCAATGATTGGCTTAATGAGCGCGAGAAGAGAATCAAAACCGCACATATTTATAGACGCGTATACGAAAAGAATATCGATCCCATCATTGGCCAATTGCCACCTGAATCTATCAGACCTATTGACGTAAGAACGGTTATTCAAAAAATTGCTAATGATGGAAGACCTGCAATTGCTAATGATGCGCTAAATTACCTAAAGCACATTTTCAGACACGGCATTAAATTGGGTGAGCTGCAATCCAATCCTGCCGAAGCATTTAAATATGATGATGCTGGCGGTATTGAAAAGGCACGTACTAGAGCATTGTCTGCGGAAGAATTGAAAACCTTATTCATCGAAATGCATAAACAGAAAGACCAAATAACCCGAGAGAACTATTTAGCTGTCGCGTTGCTTGTCTGCCTAGCTTGTCGAAAGATGGAATTACTGGCTGCCAAATGGGCTGAGTATAACTTTGAACAGAGCTATTGGATTATTCCAGAAGAGAGAACGAAAACCGGAACGTCAATCAAGGTTCCGTTAACCGACCCCGTTATAAAGTGGTTGGAAGAACTAAAGATCCGTTCTGCAGGCTCCGAATACGTGTTTCCAAGCCGACGCCGCAGCAAACGTGAATACATGTCTCACGACACACTTAATGCAGCCATTGCCAAGTTATTTAAGGAAGAGAAACTTCAGATTCCTCATTTTACTGTGCATGACTTACGACGCACCGCTAGAACACTATTGGCAAGTTTAAAGGTACCGCCTCATATTAGTGAGCGCTGTTTGAATCACAAACTTAGAGGTGTTGAAGGGGTTTATGATCATTACGATTATTTTGATGAACGCTTAAGTGCATTAACTCAGCTTTCAGATTTAGTTTCACCACTGGTAAATCAATAAAGGAATATTATGTCGAAATTAGTTGGATTACATTTTAAGCCAGACGCATTACAAAAGTTGGGGTTACCGGATAGAGAGTTTTATATACCTAAGGAAGCGCTTTTCGCATCGGTAAATGGGGAAGGCATTTTGCCGCCCGAGCTATTGTTATACGGACTTCAGGTGAAGCTAAATCAGAAAGATGTTGATCACAACGATTTGCATCCTGCCATGTTCGCATTATTCAACATCCTCTATGAACCAGAACTTGAAAATGAGACCGGTGCTGAGGGGAATAATTGGAGTCTGGTTTACGGTGAGATTGATTTGGCTAAAGATGAAATCGTCACTATTCAACGTCAAGATCGTTTGCTTGTTGCTTTTCGTCTCGACGACACAGGTCTCATTATGTGTGCCTATGAGCCATTGGATGATGACTCACTTTCACAAATCAAATTAATTTGCTCAGATAATGACTCAGCGGGCAGGCAAAATACGGCTGAGAAGAGCTTTAAGTACGCAGCTCACAGGGCTGGTAAAATTTCACAAGCGTATGCATCCCATGCGGGGAATAGTTATATCAGCTATTGGCAGCATGGTTTAGGTATAAGCAACACTGGTGAAGAAATCGATACTTGGATCTCTCAAGTGGGATTGCATGCTATTTCAGCGATGCACGTTGGTACTCAACTGCAAGTACATGAGTTTTTCCATCAGCCCGAGTTTAATTTTACCGCTTATGTAAACACGCTTAGTAAAACTAATTCAGAAACCACCTGCACTTCAATAGATAGCGCTTTACGCAGCAAATTCATAGGTTGCCTATTGGGAGGCGCAATTGGCGATGCGTTTGGAGCCCCTGTTGAGTTCATGTCTAGAGAACGAATCCTTGCAAAGTGTGGTAATGACGGTGTGACTTCGCTCCTGCCAGCTTATGGTAAAGTTGGGGCGATTACAGACGATACCCAGATGACGCTTTTTACCGCAGAAGGTTTGTTGAGGGCTTATGTGCGGGGGAAGCATAAAGGCGCGACTTCGTGGTTAGGCTGTATTGGTCATGCTTATCAGCGCTGGTTACAAACCCAGTCCCACTCCTCGCCGAGTAATTTAACCATAAGCAATGACGGATTTCTTTGGCAATACCGAGAGCTCCACGACCAGCGCGCCCCCGGTAACACTTGCCTAAATGCACTCAGCACAGCAGGGGGATTTGAAGAGTTAGCATTCAATGACAGTAAAGGTTGTGGGGGGGTGATGCGTGTTGCGCCTATCGGTTTATTTTGCTGGCGCTTAAAAGACAGTTTTACCCTTGAGGAGTGTTTTAAGCTTGGCTGTAATACCGCACAACTTACTCATGGTCATCCTACTGGCTATTTGGCCGCGGGGGCATTTTCCGCCATCATTTATCAGATATTAGACGGTTACACCTTAGTCGACGCCGCACTTTCCGTTATCCCAATACTTAAAGAACAACGCAGCGCTGAAGAAACCATTAATGCCATCGAGCAAGCTTTAAGTCTATCGAAAACACAAAGCGATTATGCAAAAACGATTCAACAAATGGGTGAAGGATGGATAGCCGAAGAGGCACTCGCCATTTCATTATATTGTGCAATAGTCGCCAATGATTTTAATCATCTGATGAGCATATCCGTAAGCCATGATGGCGATTCTGACTCTACTGGAGCTATCTCTGGCAATTTATGGGGAGCGCTTTATGGCGTGACAAGTATTGATCAGCAACTTGTTCAACAGCTGGAATTATCCGAAACCATCGCAGAGATAGCCAAAGATTTGTTTGAATTTCCAACTTGGGGCATTGGTCCTTATGCGTCAAACCAGAGTTTTGATAATGCCATATGGAATAAATACCCTGGATATTGAACCTTTGCTATTTATATTATCGATTTTATAAAGTCCGTATAAGCGCTACAAAAAAAGCCTATCGTCACGATAGGCTTTTTAAATAACCCAATGTAAGCTTGTTTATGCCTTCATTGGGTAAATAGATTTTATATTCAATCTTACTTTTCTATGACTGCAAATTTACCGTCGGTGTGCACAAATCCCCAGATTGTGTTGCTATCTTTAACATAGCCCCAGTAGCGTTGTTGGCAATTGGACACTTGGAAACCACCTTCTGGGTGTTGGTCTGTGATTCTGTAATAGGTAGAGTAATGGTCAGAATAACCACTCTCGATATAACATTCATCACTAAACGCGGGTACCCATGATTGAGTTGCTTCATCGAAACGGCCGATGGTTAAATCAGTCAAAGTATATCCTTCAGGCGCGGTCATTACTAATGTCATGGCGTCGGCAAAATCTAAACCATCAGCTAGGTAGCGGCCATTCCAATTAGCATCATTACCACTCGGGTTACCATTAGCAAGCGATGGATTTAACGATGCTTCAATATCAGTACCTTTGACAAATATTCCATCACGCGTTGTGTGGGTTGGATTATTCACTTGCTCACCGTTTTGGTTAACATAGGTTAACGACGCAGACTCACCTTGCGCTAAAACACCTGCGTCTACATCGATGATAGGCGTAACTAGGTCACCATATTGGTTAAAGTACGAACCTTCCTGGGTTTGATTTCCGCTTAGGAATAACACATCCGAAAGGGTAGTGGCATCTTCATCGACAAACCAACTCATGGAGAACAATTCACGAAGACGCTCAACTTCACCAACAGTTGCGGCATATGAGCTGTTATATGTAAGGTTGTAGCCATCAATGATGGTTGCTTGAGAACCAACATAGCCATCTTCTGTTTTCGCTTCAGAGTGAGCGTAGTAGTTTTGATCAGGTGCTACAACTCGTACGGTCGCATCTGTGGTGCGGGTATTTTCATCTAACACTTGCCACTCAACTTGGTCACATGTTTGTGTTGTGCTAGCGCCTGCTACCATGTAATCGCCAGAATAGGTGCACCAAGCGTTACTATCGTAATCATAATGCGCGCCCAAATTCATATCCACTTCAGTTAAGCTATGGTCTGCGTAATAGGCCTTAGTGGTAATTTGACGGCCATTCACTTCAACAAGTACAAATGAAATACCATTGCCAAGGTCAGAACTGACACTTGCGTATTTGGTACCTTCACTGTTGGTTAAATTCCCACCTGTAATAGTGTCGTAGAAGTTATTAATGAATAAGCCTGTTTCGTGATCATCGTGCATACCATAGAGATCTTCATAGGCCTTCCATGATGCATTACCACCAATAATTTGGGTGAATCCATTGGCGGTATCTTTATCTTCTGATGTAGGATGAATTAAACTACGAGCATATTGGTGATCATGCCCTGCAATATAAGTAACTTGGTAATTGTTGAACAAGTTTAATATGTCCGCAGCCAATCCAGGTTCGGCTTCATCCTGCAATTGCAAGTAGCCCAATTGACCTATATCGTAACCATTCAAACTTGGCTCTTCTAGTTCTTCGTATGCGCTGGTTGCCGTCTCTAAAGCATTGCTATAAACCGCAATTTCTTCAGCAGACACATTGTTTGCAATGGCATTATCTAACGTTGCTTGCGCCGCATCTTTAGCTTCTTGCAAAGCAATTCGGTCTGCTACATAGGCATCGTAAATTTCGACTTGATAAGTTTGCGGGCGTTTTTTAGTTGATAACGGTTCATGTCCAAAAGCGACAATATGATCAACCTCTGCGGCATTGGCCGTAATGACTTCTTTTAACCATTCTCTTAAAATTGTCCAGGTACCTCTATAGGCGCTGCTATACAGTTCTGCAAAGTAGAAATCTAAAGCAATAAACATGGTTTTATCTTCAACAAAATAATAAACCAAATCTTCTGCACCAGGAAAACCTACAGCTTTACCGTTATCTAAATGTTCACGAACCAACGAGCCTGTGTATGCTTGATACAGCTTATAACCTTGGTCAAAATCAACCTGCTCGTAACCTTCATAAGGGTTAATATCGTTGTAAACATTATTGACTGACTGACGTTCCCACTCTTGTTCGTTAGTAAACCATGCAGGCCAGTTTCTACCATTTACGATTTCGTGATTTCCACGTGCCGGGAAAACACTTACTCCAGCTTCTCTTAGTGGCCCTGCCACTTTTTCCATCCACTGCACATAGTCAGACTCAGCACGATATTCGGTAATGTCGCCTGTGGCTAGAACCAAATCGACATTTAGCTCAATCATTTTATCGGTAACCGCTTCTACTAAAGGTAAAGGTAGCACTTTCCAGTCAGGACCAAAATCTTTACGATCTTCAGGTGCAACAACTATGGGCTCGCCGTCACTATCTACTTCGATATACGGGTGAAAAGGGTCTTCAACGTTAACTAAGTAGCTAATACCATCTTCATCCCAATCATTGGCTTTAACCGCGTCATTCTGACTTTCAGTTCCAGCATCATAATAACCATCACCATTGTAATCGACACCAACGTATTCTTTAATCGACAAGGTATTACCGTCTTTATCAACGTCAACATACAAAGACATGTTGTCATCATCTCGGCCTTGGGTATCTGGAAAGATAGCAAAGCGTAAAACCTTATCTGCATCTTCAGGTAGGATGTTTGCACCTGTTGTGGCATTGCTGCCTAATACCGGGGCTTGTGCCGTTAACGCATCTAACGTTGTTTGCAGGGCTTCAATTTCAGCCTGCAAAGCAGCAATATCTTCATCTGTTGAGGCACTGTTAGATGCTTCTTGTAAGGTCACTAACTCTGCAGTCATAGCATCTATCTGTGCTTGCATCGCAACAACAGTCGCGTTCAAAGTGGCAACTTCCGCTTCATTCGCTGTGTCTATGTTGTTGAGTTCGGTTTGCAGTTGTGCGACTTGCGCTTGCAGTGCACTTACTTCAGCGTCATTGTCGTCACCAATGTTACAGGCGCTAAGCACACTTACCGCGGCTAACGTTAGAGTGAAATGTTTCAATTTCATGGCTGTTTCCTCATTAATAAAAGTAATTTTCATGGCGAATATCAGGCTTCAAGTTGGCGATATCCATCAAGGTTCTCTGCGCATAAGACGGCGCTAAAATTAATAAGGGGACAGGGTTTTTTATATATTTTTTCAACGCCAATTTGTCACTAAATTGTCACAATAAAACCGTATTATCGCGCTCCCGCGTGGTTGTAATGCTGACTATTGATTGGCCTGACTAGCAAATTTTCACTGAGCAGTTTTGTCTTACTTTTAGATAAATTTCAAAGTGTTATTGGTGTCACCAAATATAGGGTTAGGATTGCCTCGTATTTCGACTTTATAAGTTCGAGCGAATACTGTTATGAAAAAAAACGATCCTTTCATTAAGCTGATGCCGAAAATCAGAACCTTTGTACACGCGCGAACACAAAACGCTGATGTGACCAATGACGTGCTGCAAGAAACCATGTTGCGAACGATTCGAAATAACCTAAAACAAGATTCAGAACAAAGGTTGAATAATCCACTGGCTTACTTAATTACAGTTGCTAAATCGGCTTTATTTGATCATTGGCGTACGGAAAAAAAACATCTAAGCCAATCTGATATGGTCGACGAGTATACACAAGGTCAGCGATTAGAAGATGATTTCATTAAACTCGAGCAAGTAAAAATACTGTCAAAGGTAATGGATGAGATGCCGCCCTTAAGACAACAAGTATTTAGAATGCGCCGCCTAGAGGGGATGAGCAGAGAAGCAATTGCAACGGAGCTGGGGTTGTCGTTAGAGGCTGTAAAAAAACACATTAATCGTGCCATGGTAGATATTGCTTTATGCGCGGAAAAAAATGATTGGAAATGAGCATAAAAATTGTCACCTTTCCTTATGTTTAGACGTTTAATAAAGAAATTGATGCAAAATCATCTGGTACATTGAGAACAGTACATGAATAAACATACAATAGAGCAAGCCGCAGATTGGTTTGATCAACAGGACTCTCTTAACGCTGAACAAACTGTAGAATTTGAGCGTTGGTTAACCACGCCCAAAAATGCAGAGGCTTACCGCAAAATCAGTCAACTAATGCAATCAGCAGAACTGACTGCGGCAATGAATGTTAGTCAAAAACCTAGCACAGATGATAAAAACGCGGTCAGGAATAAGTCCCAGAATAACCACAAAGCCCATACTTTTAGTTTCTATCAATTCAATCCAACCAACATAGCTGCGAGCCTGTTCTGTATCGCGCTTATTAGCGCTTTTTTATTGTTTTTGCAAAATAAGCCCGATGATTCGTCGCCATTAGTCGCTGCACCCCACGCAGTTTATCAACAGCAAATTCAAGCCCCTGTAGGTGCTCGCTCCTCTCAAGTTTTGCAAGATGGTACACAAGTTCACTTGAATGCGAATAGCCAACTAAATGTGCAGCAAACCAGTACGTCTCGATATGCGCTAATGGAGCAAGGGCAAATATATTTTGATGTTGCCAAAGATAAAAATCGTCCGTTTGTCATTGATGTGGGGGACATGCAAATACGTGTGTTAGGCACCTCATTTGATGTAGACCATACCAATGCTCGCACCTTGGTTACCGTTTATGAGGGGCGAGTGCAAATAAACGCAGATGACGTGTTCACTCTAACCAAAGGCGAACAACTTCTGCTCGAAAATGGACAAGCCAGTAGATTGCCATCCAAACAGCTACCTATGCTACCGGCTTGGCGCGGCGGTTGGCTGGAAGTCGAACAACAACCGCTGCAAGACGTAGTAGCGCATATGCAACGTTACATTGAACAGCCTGTAGAAATTGCTTCTCAAGAACTGCTTGATCGCAAAATTAGTGGACGTTTCCCACTTGATAAGGCCGAACAGTCGTTAGCCCTAATTGCCAGCGCGCACCAATTCACTGTGACCTATGAAGCCGACAAAATCCTGCTTAGCAATTAGTAAAAACACCTTTATTCAATATGCATTCGGTTTTCTAAATGCTTTATTGTTAATGCTAGGATTTAGTTTCGCCATTAAAAGTAGATACAATAATCGGCAATACCGCCGTTATGCCCCGGTAAACGGGTTAATACTCAGTGTGTTTTTTTGTTTGCCCTCGGCCATGGCTAAAAACACCCAGTATTTGCAGACAAACACTGAAAAAAAACAATTTATTCAGATCCAAAACAGCTCGATTGAGGCGGCGATAAAACGCATCTCCTTAGTTTATCAAGTCCCATTTGTGATCAATGGCGTCGGCAATAACAGCGAAAATAAAGTAAATATCGAAGGCTTATATAGTCTTTCAGCCGCTCTAGAGAAAATGACCCGCCAAAGCCCATGGAAGTACGCTATCACCCCCCATGGCATTGAATTATCCCGAGCCGTAAAAAACCTCCCCAACACAGCAAAAAGCAACATCGATGAAATCATAGTAACGGGTCTGCGGGCTTCATTAGATAAAGCGAAACAGATAAAAACCCACACAGTGGCGGTATCAGATGCATTAGCATCTGATGATATGGCGAATTATCCCGATATTAATATGGCCGAGTCATTGCAAAGAATTCCAGGGGTGGTGATCACCAGAGAAGCAGGGGAAGGTCGACAAGTCTCGCTTCGAGGAACTTCTCCTGATTTTACCTTAGTTACCATAAATGGCATGCCCGTGCTGGCAAACAACGATTCGCCGATGGACAGTCGTGTGCAAAAACAACATGATCGGTCATTAGATTTCAACGTGTTTTCATCTGAACTATTCAGTCAAGCGCAAGTGCTAAAATCCTATAGTGCAGAACAAATTACTGGGGGGCTAGCGGGTACGTTAGCACTGCAAACTAATCGTCCATTTGCGCAAAAAGGATTTCAATTTGTGCTCGCTCCACAACTTGGAAAGAACGAATATTCAGATAACACCGCGCCCCGTATAACAGGTTTAATCTCCAATACATGGGGTAATTGGGGGGCATTATTGTCCGCCTCTTATGGAAAAAGGTTCGTAGAGGAACGCGGTGCAAATACGATTAGATGGCGGGCAATCACACCTACCGTAATTTCACTAGACGCCTTAGCTCCCGAGGTACAACAAAGCTTCGCCAACAATGAAGTTATTATGCCGCGAGGCAATCGTTATTCGTTATGGCGAAGCGAACAACAACGGCGAGGGCTAAACTTGGCCTTGGAATACCAAGGTGAGAAGTCTTCAGCACGTTTAGACATTTTACACGCAGCGTTAGGTGCAACTAGAAATGAGTTTCACCTATATCCACGAGGCGATCAATCAACACCTATAATACCTGGCATAACCGAATTCGTTGATGCCCAGTTGAACGCCAATAATGAGCTAGTCTACAGTGCTTTTAACAATGCCAGAGTAGCCACGGAAAGCCGAGCCCAAGATACCAAAACAACCTACAAACAAGCGGTATTTAACAGCGCATTTAACCTATCGGAAAAATGGTCATTGGCGTTACTGATAGGATTAGAGAAATCTGACTTTGAAATTCCCACCAGCAATAAGATTTATACCCAAGGCATGTCAGATATTAGTATCGATTACCGCGCTGACCGGTTTTTTGCGGATATTCAATATGCAAGTGATCTAACTCAGCGAGATCTTTGGGAAATGCGAGAAATTGATCTAGAAGAGTATTTTGCGACGACCCGCTACCAACACGGCAGAATAGCCTTAAAATATCAATTCACACCTAACCTGTTATGGCAATTTGGAGCTGAACACACGACCTTTGACACCCAAACATTATCTATATATCAAACTAATTTATTGTTAGATGCATGGTCAACAACAGCACAATCCTTACCCATGGAATATACCCAGCTAGTTGATTCTCATCCCAACGTTAGTTGGTTAGGCTTGCAAACCCACGATGCCATTCAGCACTTTGGAATTGATCCCTATTCACTAACGAATAATGTTGCTTTGATTGAACACTTTGATGACAACTTAACAGAACAAAAATCATCTGCTTTTTTTACATTAAAGTGGCAATACAAGCAGTTTACAGTGGTAGCAGGCAGTCGTTTCCAACAAGAAACAACAGATGTTGCGAATGAGTTTTCCCATCATGAGCATAGCAACAAACATGTAAATTGGTTGCCCAGTGTGAATATGGTTTGGCGACCATCGTTAAGCTATGCGGTTAGATTCAGTTTGTCTCGTAATTTAGCCAGTCCTTCACTTAGCGATTTGAAGGGCTATGCTGAATATGACCCTACCGACCAAGTTATGTATGCCTCAAATCCAGACTTGAAACCCTATGCCTCGACGAATATTGACGTCTCGTTAGAGTGGGAAGCAAGAGATCACCTATCATTTTCAGTAACGCCTTTCTACAAATCAATTGATGATTTTATTGCACCACAGGCAAGATCATTAACACTCGCTGAAACGGGGCTGGAAAACAAATGGCAATCTAACAATCTATCTGACAGCTCTGTCATTACTCTGGTCACTAATCAAAATGCTGAGTCAGTTTCTCTATTGGGTTTTGAAACAATGCTGCGCTACGAGTGGTCGTATTTAACATCTAGATGGCAACACGTCGGCCTAATTGGCCACTTTAACTATACGGATGGAACGAAGGATTACTACAATAACGACGCTGAGTTTTTGTTTCAAAAGGCGTTACCTTATTTATCGAAAAAAACCGCTGCGGTAACATTATATTACGACGACAAAATCCTTAGTGGGCGAATTTCAGCATCCTATCGAGACAATTATATCCATCAAGTCAATCCAATGACTTTACAAGACGAAGATGAAACGGGTTTTCATTCCACCTTATATATTGATGCGAGTTTTAGCTTGCAGTTGAATCGGCGGTGGCAATTCAGCTTAGAAGCACAAAATCTTACTAATCAACGAGAAGAGCAATACAGTGATTCGACAGATCGAGCGTACAACTCAACTACCAGCGGTCGTACGTTTTACGTGGGTTTATTATATAAATATTAATCTGTTTAGTTGCGAAAAAAGTGGATTACAACAAACACCTTTGCTGCTTGTATTTGTTCTCGCTTGCCTGCCTAATTAAGCGTTTAACATTGGCTATTTTTGGCATAAAGCTCTCAATTTTTTGATATTCATCTAGATAGCTTATTCTGCCGAGTATGCCTTTTTTAGCAAATAGTTTTAGTTCTGGCTTTAGCTGCTCATTAATCGATTGGATGTCCGTTAGGGTTTTATTTTGTACCTCGACGCTTTGTTTTTTAAACTTGCTGACAAAACATTGGCATAGATCGACACTTTCAGTTTTACTCACTTTTGAATCAAACAAGCCGATGAGCTCTTCACCGCTAATATCGTTTAGTACCTGAAATTGCGCCATGTAGTTTACGATGGAGTGTTCGGTTTTATCTCGACAACTTGCATAAAGCGTATCAACGCTTAGTTGTTTGCTGCATGCGGTCAGCAGAATAGTGGCTAGCAGTAAGAAAACGAGTACTTTCAAGTTACTTCCTTGTCTTTAGATTTGCGCTTGTTGGCTAAAAACGCGACTGAATTAGAGTCTATCTAAACGCAAAGATTAACACTAATGCGTCAACTCTGTGAGATTAGCGAAACTATCCTTATCTTTTTTCGGCGCGTGTATCTCTCATCAATTCAATTAATTGCGTTAAGCTTGCGGTGGCATCTTCAGATTGTTGCTGAGTTAAATTATCTTCCACTTGTTTCGCTAATTCACTTATACGTTCGAATCCGTAGCTACCCGCAGAGCCTTTTAATTTATGCATAAGTTGCTGCACTTCATTCCAATTTTGCTGTTCAACAGCGCTTTGGATATCGCTAATTTTGGTCCCAAAGCTAGCTTTGTAGTCTTCAATTAATCGCTCAAACTCGCTGCTAGGCTGAGAGGTTTGGTGCTCTATTGGATTATGCGTATGCAAATCCATCAACTCACTTAATTTAGCGTAAAATGCCTCGGTCTTAATGGGTTTACCAAAGTGCCCTGTTGCCCCTGCCTGCATCACTTGTTTAATACTTTCGCTATCAACATTGGCGGTGAGCATCAAAATAGGACATTGAATACCCGAACTTAACAATCTGCGAGTTGTTTCTAAACCGTCCATATCGGGCATTTGCATGTCCATTAATACCAATTCGAAGTTATGTCGTTTCGCAAGCTCTAGTGCCTCAATGCCGCTGCTTGCTAAACTAATTTTCACACCGGTTTTTCTGAGTAAATAGGCGACTAACTGTAAATTGTCTTGGTTATCATCCACACACAGAATATGTCCCGATAGGCGTGGTATTTTTAGGTCGTTGTGTTGGTACTGCTGGGCAATATCATCGGCTTCTTTTTGGGATGTTAGCATTGCCTTATTGCGGGCTTCAGACCAAGGTAAATAAACAGCGAACTGGCTACCTTCGCCCTCTTGAGAGGTGACTTTAATATGCCCCCTCATAATTTCAATCAGTTGTTTGCTGATATATAAACCGAGTCCTGTGCCTCCATATTTACGATTAATCGCAGAACTTCCTTGAGAAAAGGCGGTGAACAGGCGCAACTGTTGCTCTTCACTCATGCCCACGCCACTGTCAGACACGACAAAAATTAAACGTCGTTTATAACTATCAAAATAAACCTGCAACTCCACCTGGCCTTGGTCGGTGAATTTAATGGCGTTGTTGCACAAATTAAGCAATATTTGCTTCAATCGAGTGGGATCTGTATTGATATAATGGGGCAACGGGAAGTGCAGTTGCAAATTGAACTGCAAGCTTTTTTCTTCAGCAAAACGGCGCATGTAGGACTGCACTTCATTTAATAAACTGACGGTGCACGTATCGATATTTTGCAGGTGGATTTTGCCTGCCTCAATCTTAGATAAATCCAAAACATCATTAATAATATTTAACAGATATTGGCCGCTACTGTTTATCGCTCGCGTTGCTTGCTGTTTTTCCTGAACGCTTGCTTGGCTATCATCTAGTACTTGGGTATATCCAATAATGGAGTTCAACGGTGTGCGTATTTCGTGGCTGACATTGGCTAAGAACCGATTTTTAGCTTCATTGGCAGACTTCGCCAACTCCTGCTCTTTTTGCACAATTTCAATTTGATATTTGGCTTTATTGGTTTGCCTGATTTCTTCGGCCTGATCTTTTATCTTTTGTTCACGCTGCATAACAGCTTGCTGCATGTTGCCAAACTCCAGCGCCAATTCGCCAAGTTCACTTTTTTCGGATACCTGAATTGCATCACTGTATTTGCCGCTGGCGACCAATTTAGCCGCATCCAGCAGTCGACCTACGGGTCGAGTGATACTGCGCGCAATATAGTAGGAACCAATCACCGCTAACAATAAACCCACCGCGAAGAATGGCAGTAACTCGAGCATAAATTGTCGTAAGGTATTCAACCAAGTCTGAATGGAGTCTTGCAATACCACGACAAACTGTCGGCGATTATCTTCAAACAGCACAAATGGCAATAATACGGTGTCATGGGTGTCTACCGTTTGAAACTCGATAGCGCGGTTTTCGTCTGGCAACATTAGACTGGCGTTTCTTATAGCATCATTTAACAATTCGTCGTTATCAATAGTCGATAGCGGAAGCAGTGCTTGATTATCGCTGACAACAGTAAGGTTGATATCAAGAGAAATTAAACTTTTAATTCGCTCGAACAGGCTTAAGTTGAGCTTTTTACCCATGATTAACCAGCCAATCACGCCGGGAGCACGAATAGGCTCAGCGGAAACCAAAAACGGCTGTTCTCCCATCATAGTGATCCAAGCTTGGTGTTTTTGTTCGTCACTCAGTTCTCGGCCTAAGGCTTGGGCAACTTGACTGTCCTGCCCACCATACTGGGAAATAAGCTTAAACTTTTTATCTAACACTAGGGCAATATCTGCGTCTATGCGGCTCCCAAAGTTAAATAAAATAGTACGGATAGATTCCTCATCTTCTCCTTGTCCAATGGCACTGCGCAGTGCCCAGTCTTTGGAAACCGTTTCTACATTTAGATCAAGTTGCGATTTGGCATTCGCCAACTCGTTTAAAAATACATTGCGGCCCACGTTCAAACGAGACAAAAATTGACGTTCAGCCTGATTATAGGCAGCGTTGTATATACTCAGCAGAGTTAACGCGAACACCATGCTAAACAAACTAACCACCAGCACAAATATTTTAATTTGTAATGGAGTCCAGATTAAATGTTTGCGTCTGCCTAAAATTGGCTTCAAATTAAAACCTAATAATTTAATTAATGATTAAAAAAACCTGCATTGAGGTTAGCCAGGTTGTTTGATTCTTCTGTGGGTAACTCTAACAGAGTGACCCGAACCTCAGTGCATAACTTTCATTGAATCAGATGTATATTTGACACTTTCTGTCAGACTTTTTGACAAGCGTCTAAAACACCTCCCCCACCAAAAACACTTAACCTTTTGTTTTTAAATAACATATCAAACATGGTTCGATTTATGCTGTATAAGAATAGTACAGTTTTTTTGATTGGTAACCCCAGAAGTATCAGGTGAAGTATGTCTTGTTTAACTCGTAAGTTGCAGCAAAATTTAACACGTTATGTCAAAAAGCACAGCGCTAACATTGCCGATAAGCCAGTGGAATGTGTAAAAGAAGAGTTAGTAGATAAGGGCCTGTGTCCGTCACACATCACCGACGACCAAATGCGCGAAATATTGCGTTGCGCTTATCAGTCGGGTAAATAGCCAGTAGCCAGCCAATCGCAAAAGGCATCTAAGTGCTAATACAATATGTATTTTGCACTAAATGCTAGATGGCTATATTTTCTTCAAAGTAACGATTAAAGTCGATGTCGAATTGGCTGGGCTTGACCCCCTTTTCAACCTTCATTTGGCTTTGGGTCAAGTCGATCTCTTTGATTGGTAAATAATTTCCAGTGCGGGCAGAATAAAAGATCTTCACAACAGGTTTCAATGGTGCCAATTCATTGCAACTGACCACCATACCCACTTGTTCGTTGTTTAGCTTCACTAGGCTGCCTACAGGGTAGACGCCAACACATTTAATAAACTTTTGCACTAAGGGCTGATCGTACATCACAGGTGAGTCAGCCAGTAATATTTTGAGGGCTTTTTGAGAAGACATGCCTGATTTGTAACAGCGATCGGCTGTTATCGCATCATAAGTGTCGACTATGGCTATCATGCGGCCATATAAGCTAATTTCATCCCCTCGTAAACCTTCTGGATACCCATAACCATCCAGACGTTCGTGATGCTCTGACATGATTTTTATAATGTGTTCAGGTAATCCCATTTCTTCTAAGGTTTGAATCCCAAGAAAGACGTGATCGCGCATAATATTCATTTCTTGATCGGTAAGTCGGCCGGGCTTGTGCAGAATACTATCTGGTATTTTAATTTTACCAATATCGTGTAAAAAGCCGGCTAACGCGAGTTCTTGCACTTCAATTTCTTGTAAGCCAATAAATTGCGCAAAATTCGCAAGCAATATCGCCACGTTAAGGGAATGCTCCAACAGATAACTGTCTTTTTCACGTATTTTAGTTAAACACATCAGCGCGTTGGGGTTACGATCGATAGAGCCAACAAGTTGTTCAGTAAATTCTCTAGGCAGTTTTAAATCAATTGGTAAGCCTTTGGCTACCAACTTAAACATCCTATTTTGAATTACTTTACCTTTGTCGTGTAATTGCTTAGCAACTGCAATTTCACTGTCAAAAGTAATATGTCCCCTGCGTTTAGTGGGCTGTTTTTGTTCTTCTGAGGGTTGATTATCTACGTCTGGTTCAGGCTCTGGAGTAAACTCTTTACTAGGATCAATAAGAAGTCGGATGATGCCTTTTTTTTTCAACTGGCTGACAATAGCGCGTTTAGTCACCTTTCCTTGGCTTTTGATTTTCATATTGCCACGCTGCTCAACAATAGCTTGAACGTACATGCCTGGCTTCAATTCATCAATTGAAATTTCTTTTAACACCGGCCGAAAACTCGTTGCTTAAAATAGATACGCTTAAACATAAACCACACTGCTGTTTGGTACAAGAACATTTACATAATCTTTAAATTTATCAAGTATTTAGTAGTTCAATTTAAATAGCATTTCTGCTAAGTCAGGTTGCCATTGAAATACCTTCAGTTTCACTCTGTTATTAAATACTGCAACATTCTCTTGTTGTAATAACCCTGTTTGCAAATTGGATTGCTCACTTTGCGCCGGAAAAGCAATTTTACCGTCTGCTCGAAGTACTCGATGCCAAGGTACTTGCAGCGAATCAGGGGCATAACCTAACGCTTTACCAACTAAGCGAGCCCGTCCCGGTAAACCCGCTAAATCAGCGATTTGCCCATAACTGGCAACCTTGCCAATTGGAATCTGTAAAACCGTATTCCAAATTCGCTCATAGTGCTGCTGATTCACGTTACTATGCTAATGGAAACTGCAAATTAAGTTGCTCAACATCAACCGGCTCGCCACGACGATTTACCTGACGATACAAACTCAGATCTGTGGGGCTAACAAAGCCTGCCACTCGCTCTAGATCGTTAAGTCTAGCTCCCTGCACAACCAAATAGGTCAAATAGGTATGTCGCAACGCCGCCACCGAAAACTGCTCAGCAAACGCTAAACCGGCATCATGGGCGATGTTTATCATCATCTGGTCGAGTTGTTGAGCATCGTGTCGCCCACCTAACAATTGACTTTCGGCAGCTTGATTGGCCCGCAAATTATCAACAATTTCCATACAATCGGCGGTCATTGGAACGCTTCGAGCATACTCTCCAGAGATCTCTAAAGACTGGGTTTCTGGGTCAACATCCTGAATCGTCACATTGAGTAATTCGCTAGGACTGACACCATTTAAAATCAATGAAATTGCCAATTTTCCGTCACGATTAGCCACCTTGTACAAACTTCCACATTCAGATTCTGACAATAAACGAGCTGCACTTGGCGCATTGTTTTGGGCTAATTGTAAGGGTGTTTGTTGATGTCCTAATTGTGCATTTTTTTGTTGCTCTAATGCGTGCTGTGCCGCCAATTTTTGCTCTAATGTCAGCCCTGAAGAAGAAGGAACAACATTGTAGCTTGTCATCGTTGGGGCTGGCGTTTTTTGGCGATGAATGAAACTGAATAGCAGCAGCGCAAACAAACTCACCAGCGTAGCTGCAGCTAAAGCAATCGCCGAATCTCGCCAATAATTAGGGGATATTGGGTAAGTTGGAACAAAGGGTTGCTCCAATACGTTGATTTTTGCTTGGAACGGCTTTTGTACTTCAGTTTCTACCAGTTGATCCTTCAATTGCTGAGCTTGTTCTTGCAACTGACTTAGTGAACGCATTAATCGGCCGTATTCTTCTAGCTTTTGATTAAATACCTGTGCCTCTTTACCCAAATCATCAAGCTGAATTTCTAATTGTTTTTGCTTCTGTTCAGAGGCCACCACTGTGCGTTGTAGATCTTCCACAAATTTCTGCTGGCTTTCAGCGGCGACAATAGCATAACGGGACTTCAACTCTTCTAATCTGCGTCTTTTGTTGACGATGCTTGGATCTAAGCGCATGTATTCAGCGGTATATCGCTGCGATAACTCGTAGAGTTCAGCTTCAGTATCTCGTATTGTACTGCGAATATCGTCCAGTCTATTTTTGTCGCCAGGGTGAATAACCGAATCTCCTTGGGCGATACTCTGTTTCACACTTTCTAAGGTTGCCGCAGCTTCTGCTTGCTGGGTCTCAGCCGTGTCTAACGCGGCCCCCATACTTTTAATCTTTGACAACGCGCGGTTTTCATCGCGCTCCATTGAAATAATGTTATTTTCTTCACTATACTGCTCCACTAATTCGCGCTGCTCGATAATCTTCTGTTCCAGCGCAATGAGCTTTTCTTGTCCTAGTGATAAATCTTCTACCGTATTTTCCTGAGTTTCTTCTTCTAACCTCGCCAAATACAAAGCCAACCATTGTTCAAGCACAGGTTGTAAATGGTTTTTGTTTTCGCCAGTGGTAAATAGATTAATAATCCGGCTATCAAGGTGCTCTTCAGTAGACACCATATTGGCTAGCTCTTCGGTGGTTAAATTTAACGAATACTGCTCAGCCAGTTGTGTGCTTAGACTATCTAAAATTCGGTTGCTGGTAAGACGCTTATTGTTGAGGGTTATTTGCTCTTCAGGCACAGCGGTTTGTTGATTATTCAGCTGCTGAGCATAACTAAAGTGAATTATCGCTTGGCTTTGGTAGATTGGTGAGCGGGTCCAAATCCAAATCATAGCGACCACAAATACCAGCATAAAACTGATACTCAATACCCACCACTTTTGCTTCTGAAGTTTTTTACTTTCTTCCTCAGAGCGTCTATCCATGCTGTCTGTTCCAAATTGTGGCGGGATCACTTCCACGTTTTCGCTAAATGACATGTTTTATATCCATATTCCTTAAACGAGCGTCTGACATTAAGACAAACACACGAAGATTTTTATACCTAATAGATTATCAGCTATAGTAAGGCTCTGCGACTGATATTAAGTTCCAAAAATAATAAATTTGGATTCATTTTCGAGATACAAAAACCTTAACATATTTCATGACAAACTCTTACGTAAAACCAGCAATCAAAAAACGAGTCATTTGTCGACGCTGTAAGTACCCGCAAACAGTGTGTATTTGCGCGTTTATTAGTGAGGTGAAAATCCCCCTGCAATTAACAATATTGCAGCATCCGTTAGAATCGAAACATGGCAAAAACACAGCAAGACTCATTCCCTTGTGTATTGAAAATAGCGAAATATTCGTAGGCGAAAACCAGCAGGATTTTATTGATGTAAAAACTCAAGTCATGGCTGCTTCTCAAAATACTTGGGTGTTGTATCCCCATGCCTTTAGTCAACCGTTGGAAGAGCACTCAAAACACTTTCAGAACGTATTACCCGATAGGTTAATAGTGATAGATGCGACTTGGCGTAAAGCGACTAAGATGTGGCAGTTGAATCCTTGGTTACATGCTTTGCCAAGTTGGCATTTTAATACCCTACCTGACAATCAATACCGTATTCGCAAATCTACACTTGAGCATAGTTTATCTTCATTAGAAGCCACGGCCCAAGCGTTGAGCATATTGTGCGATACAGATACTCAACCTTTGTTAACCTTGTTCGACGCCATGCAAAGGAAACAAGAACGGCATATACCAAATTTAGGGGTGTGAACAACCACAAAGAGCTAAGGAAATCGGGATTTATTTTTGACGTTTAAAATGAAACCAGTTGGGCAGCCTACCGACAATAACAACATAGTATGCAAATATCCCTAAAGCGGAAAAAATGATTCCACTGACACCGGGTTCCCGCCAATTTTCGGTAAAAAGTGAATAGACAGAAAAAGCAATAACCATCAGCGTAGGTGAGGCCACAAGAGCGATCATGACGCGCACGTTCGCCGGTATTTTCACCGCCTTTTGAGTTTCCACATTCGAACTTGTTGACGCTTTGGCTGATGGCGAATTTTGTGTCATGTTTTACCTTCTGTAATCATTCACTGTTGCAGAAAATCAATCACACTTTTGACTGTAGATTCAGGATCTTCTTCGTGGGGAACATGTCCAAGTGTAGCAAAAATAACCAGCTCACTGTTTTCAATTTCCTCTTGAAAACGTCTTCCTAATTCGACCGGAATAAGGCGATCTTCTTGCCCCCACATAATCAGCGTAGGCTGCTTAATCTCTGGTATTCGTTTACTTAACTCACTAGGTTGAGTTTGCTCAAAGCGCGCTTCTAACGCTTGCCTATTTCCAGTACGAGTGGTCAATTGGTAATAACGGTCTACCAACTCAGGTGTGACCTTGCTTGGGTCACCATAAACGTTTTTAACACTTTTCACCACTAAACTACGAGGCAACATGTCGCCTATAAGTAATTTAAGTAACGGTTGCTGGGTTATTGTAAACGCTAAGGGTACCGACGTAGATTGGTATGGATAACCACTGGCATCGACTAAAACAAGCTTTTCAACACGTTGCGGGTAAAACACTGCGGTTGCCCATGAAATGTAACCACCTAAGGAATTTCCCGCCAATACAAAACGATCAACCCCAAGGCTATCCATCACATCAATCACTGTCTTGCTATAACGCTCAATGGAATAATCATTTTCTGGGTTTGGACCAGTTAAACCAAATCCAGGCAAGTCAAACCGTATGACTCTGCGCTGAGACTTTAATGCCTGCGTCCACCCCTCCCAAGTATGCAATGATGCACTAGTACCATGTAGCAGCACTATTGGAAGAGGATCATCTTTTGGCCCTTCATCGCGAAGATGAATTTGCATTCCATCTAGCTCAATAAACTCTGAAGGTGCTGGCGCCCATAGAGGCGCAAGTTCAGCAACGGTTTTATCGGGTTGCTGAAAAAGGATAAGGAGTACAACATAAATTGCCACCAGCAAAATCAGTATTGAGCCCAAGAACGTCATTATGCGTTTTACCATTTACTATTCCATACTACTTCTGTGCACATTACATTCTCCACTTCCGGTTAATCTCGTCTGTTGCCGCGGAGTCTGTTGTAGCAACACAAAACTCAACACGATTAGTGGAATGTTTGTTGTCACTGGATTAAATGCTTCCACTAAAATTTGCGGAATGAAAATTAACGTGAATATCAACAAAGCTGCCAAATTAAGAGCGCTAAAGTAAATGAGTAACCTATTTTTGTAAAACAAAATCAAAGCAACCCCCAAAATTATCTCAGCCACACCGGCACATCGCGTAATTATTAAACTTTGCTGGGGGGAAAACCCAAGGCTGGCTGTCATCAACATTTCCAACGGCGCAATATGCAACAGCTTAGGCACTAAGCCGTGATAAATCCAAGCCAAGCCTATGGTAAACCTAGCTAGCTGCACAACCGACACAGTTAACAACATTCAAACTGTTCAAAGCGTAATTTTTTACGATAAAGGTAGCTAGAAACCAGCAAAGGAAAAGGACAAATGAAGGCGAAAAGAGGATTGTAATCGATGAAAAATAACGTACACAACACGCAGCCAATGCCACCACAAATCAGGTGAAAACGATAAAAAGAAATACTCTCTTCGTAGGCATCAGGAAACACTAACTTTAACAGTAATTGGAATAGCCCCCAAATGCCAACTGAACTCAAAATAATACCAAAAACAATTAAATAACCAATCTCAAAACCACGACTGATCATTTCCATGCCAACGATAAAGCCAGAATCTATCACTGCGATCCATAGCGCAACAACCGCGCAAAAACCACAAAGAGATTCGACCAAAAATAGGTTTTTCTTGGCTTTTTTCACCTTGACTGAGACTCGTTCATCGATTTCATCTGAATAAAATACTAACACGCAAATACTGTGTTTTTAACACCCTAACAAAGGCAGATGTTTAATTTTATGGTATTTAAGAGTGAGTGCTATGCAATGGTATAGCTCAGTTTCAGGCAATTCGAGAGCCAATGGCAACAAAATTGCTCGATTGCCAACAAACTGCAAGCGTCTGCAGTACAGTTCTTTAAAGGTTTCTATTAACTTAGTTTGGCAGTTAACATAAATGAAGATATTGTTTGGATCTTTAGGCTTCCAATCCATTCTTAGGGTACTACCGGTTTTGCTAAGGTAGCTCGGTTCTCCCCACTTCAACGTCTCTTCGAGGTATTTTACTTCGGGGGTATTAGTTGCCACACGTAAAATTAGGTCGCGTAAACATAACAACTGGTTGCGTGGTTTTTGTGGGTAACTATTGATTCGGTTTAGCACCGACTGCCCTTGCGTAAAGACCATATTTCTCCTGTACTCAGGTTAATTACCCACAAAAATGCAAATCAATTTCGCCACTTATGGTCGCTAAACTTGATTGTTTTTGTCGCCTATACTGAAGGTTTTAACCATTCCATTGCGTCTTCAGGATTGTCAAAGTACTTTACTTCACCGGAAATAAACCAAGTGCCAATCTTCGCCGCATACTGTTGCCATTTTTTACTGCCATAAATAGCGATTTTGTTGAATTCATTGTTGTACTTTAAACCAATTTTGAAATCATCCCAAGCCGCCCTTAAATCCCAGCCTTCTAGTTCAGTTGCATCTATGAAGGCGTTAACTTTCGGATCTTTCACTTGGGTTAGCGCAGAGTCAATAAGTGGTGTGATAATTTCGTAATCTTCGTGAGTTAACTTGCCAACAATTTGCATGGATAGGAAAAAATTCTGTTCTACTCGTTCAATACCAATAGATAAGCCGTGTTTTTTAACTTTCATCATACTAATTCCTTATGCCCAGATTAAATTCAAATGCAGTCTCGTATTGCTGACTGCATTATCAAATTATACTCGCTATGAGGAATACATTTAGGCTTTCATGGACGTTTTCAAACCCATAACTTGATTGAAATCAAAAGAAACGAATTTAATTTTCGTCAACTTTTTAGATTCATCGAGTCAGTGCTACTGTAAGCTCAAAATTAACCTTCTTGTGATTGGATTGACGATGCTAGCCAGAGCAAAATCTGGATTGCACAAAAAACTTATAAAGGAGGATCCACTCGCTCAGAAACAGAAGTGTTGACTCGATACCATCCGGCAATTGAATAGCGATCACGTTGCGCTGGCAAAACTTCATGGGGAAAATCTTCACTTAAGAAAACCACTATGGTTCCCATCAACGGAACAACTTTAATCCCTTCAATGTCGTTATCGTCGGTAAACAGGACTAACTCACCACCGTCATCGATTGCCCAACCAGAATTAAGGTATGTCACTATTGATAACACACGCTGGGCTTCGCCTTTAAACGCATCATAATGACGTTTGTAATACATTCCGGGGGCATAATGCGCAAAGTGACTTTCAAACGAAAACAAACCAAGAAACAATCGGCTATTTAAATAGCGTTGTAGCTGGGCGGTCCAATTTAACCACTCAACTTCCTCTGGTGATTTTCCGGTGATCCAACAAATTTCGTCGGTTCTGACAAATTCATTTTTCAGGTAATCATTTCCTCGGCCAATGCCAGCAGCCTTAAAACGTTGCTCGTCCATTTTCAGCTGATATTGGCTCATGGAAGTGCAAAGCGCACTTGGTAACGCAACAGGTTTAATGCTGTACCCTTGGTGATATAAATCATCGGCAATAGCCGCAAACAAGGTTTCGTCAAAACCACTGTTATCACTTTTCAGAACCAAAGATTGGATGGCGCTCACGTTTGTTACCTTACAAAAGCCTAATTAATTTAAATTGAAAGAAAATGGATGATTATCTGGAGATGCAAAATGCAAAAAAACGCCAATTAACGCTTAAAATCTGTGCAATACTCGCCAGGGTGGCGAGTATACGACCATTTGAACATTTTACTAAGTTTATTATTTATCTAAAACGTAATTACCGCTTACGCACCAATTATAAGCCTGTAACGACATAGCAGTAGCGCGTTTTTTTATAGGGTTTAGAGTAGGTCTTTAAGAACAATTAGCCACTACCGAGCGCGCCTCTTGCCAAGCAGTGTCGGCATCAAAATCTTCAATAAGACCATTGCTGTGTTTTTGTTCTGTAAACGAGCCTATGCCATGTTGGATCATGTAAGTGGGTATATAGGTAGGCTTCCCTAGTTTTTTCAGATGTTTACAAGTAGCAGAATTATTCGATGTTTTCTGCATTATGTAAGTTAATAGTTCATTCAAGGTTTGTTGTTCATGGTCGCCAAAGGAATTCATTCTCAATACCATAATTGCTTGGTGGCCAGAACGATCTGCAACTCTACGAGTATCAAAATAACCATAGCTCATAGCCACTAAATATAGATCTGACGCCTTATCAAATTCATCCTGTTCAATGCACTCTGTTAAACCTAAAAATAGATCGGCAGGCGTGTGCGACGAATTTACATCATCAATGCCCACGCAACCTAGCGCAGTGGATGATTGCAAATTACCTTGCGCTTCATAATTCACGGTTTGGGTTGGAGAGGTTGGCTGACAAGCTGCCAAACATAATAACAATACACATGTGGCTAGTCTTTTAATTTTCATGCACGACTTCTTTTAAAATGAATATTAGATGATCTCAGAATACCAGAGTGACAATTAGCTACTAGTCACCAACATGTCACTAAAAAGTGCCAAGCAGAAACCAACGACAGCTCCTAGTGGCGGGGCCCAGTGTTTAGCCAAACGTGATTGTGGTCCAATATCTTGAAAAATAATATACAAAATTCCACCTGAGGCAAACAACATAATTGCGCCTAAAATTGCTTCATAATCTGATAAAAAAACGTAACCGATAATCCCAGCAATAGGCCCCAATGGAATTAATGCACTCATGGTTAAAAGGGTTTTAAAAGATTTGTTGCCGTTGTTATGGTTAATTTCTCGGTAGCTATTAAAACCTTCAGGCAAATTTTGTAAACCAATGAACAATGCTAACAAAGGTGCCACTGGGGAACCCAGCGCAACTAAACCGCCTAGTGCAATTGCTTCGGGAATATAATCCAGCATCATTCCCAGTAACTGCGGTGAATCATGCTTTTTCAAGCCGAGTTGCTTTTCAACAATAAAAAAAGCCACTCCGCCGAGTAACACAATCGGGATAGAGAACATAGAATGGCCCATACTGGCAATGCCTTCAGGCACTAATACAACTGACACCGCACCGAGTAAAATGCCACCGCCAAAAGCAATCACACCATGGCGTACTTCGCGCTCAATCCAAAGCGGGCGAATATGGTCAAAGCTAGCCAAAATTCCACCGATGAGAATACAACTCCCCGATAAACCGGTAAGTAAGATGATTGTTAGTATTTCAGACATTAAATTCCCACCCAGCAACTAAGATGAAACTATGATAGCAGTATTTTTTAGTTGTCTTTAGGTTCACCTCGATCACATTTTTTGCAATCCAACATAAAACCCAGTTTGGCATTCCTTCCAGACGCCGTTTCCACCCAAGGTCTATTGGCCCAAGGCGGGGTGTGTCTGACGTGCTGATTGTGACCACAATCAAGTTCGGCAACCCAATGCCTTTGTTCGTCTTTATGATAACCCTTGATAGCCTGTTTCATGGTTTTATGTAATTTAGTAATAATCTGTTAAGTAAAGCAGTTAAATCGCCATTAAACCAATCCCGCCTAGCAACATAATTGCATAGTATTTGCCCCCAGAAGGAAAATAAGACAATAACCAGAAATACACAAAAGCAGCCAAACTCAAAATTAGGCTTAAAAAAAGCGTATGCCAAATAGCAACAGTGGAAATAAAACTAATAATAGATAGCGGCACAACGAATAATAAAGTGGGAGGAACGGGTTTTGCTACGACATCATGTAACGATAACGCAGCAAGCAGTAAGAAGACTTTAACCATCAAAAACATATGAAATGCATCCTGTGCTCATTATCGAGTTAAACAAATCACCGCATTTGTCGGCTTTACATCATCGATTATCTCAACCTGTTTTAACCTGAATAAGATCGAATTTATTTCCATACAAATCTTGAAACACCACAACAGTGCCATAAGGTTCTTCGCGCGGCTGTTCATCAAAGACAACGCCTTTGGATTGCATTTTTTGATAATCTCGCCAAAAATCATTGGTTTGTATAATCAAAAAAACGCTGTCGCCAGCTTGATTTCCCATAGCAGCAAGCTGTTGCTCTGACTCTGCTTTGAGCAACAACAAACTTGAGCTGGTTGAATCTCTTGGCGATATCTGAACAAATCGTTTACCGTCACCAACATCGACATTTTGAATAACGTCAAATTCTAATTTATCAGTATAAAAATCAATAGCATTCGCGTAACTATCTACCAATAAAGCCACGCTGCTAATATGCTGTTTAACTGACTGACTCATTCATTACATCCAGTTTGTTTTAAAAAATAACCGCTGAGGAAAGCTAGATAACAGCTCAACTTACTTATTCGGATGGATCGGCAACGCTTTTATCTTCGGCTTTTTTGACCCGTATTTTATTGCCACCCAGATTTTTATAATTTAGGTTTTGAATCGCAGCCTTAGCCTCTCTAGCGTTAGCCATTTCCACAAAACCAAACCCTTTTGATTCGCCGCTCACTTTGTCGATCACCAAAGTACAAGAACCAACTGTTCCAAATTCTTGAAATAATTCTTTTAATTCATTTTCTGAGGTACTACGGACTAGATTACGTACTAATATTTTCATGTATATTTCCTAAAAGCGCTGTTGATTGAGGCTTCGCTTTAATATCTCGATTTTAAAGCGTAATACTTTGCAGAATAGCAAAACTCTATATTCAGCTAGGCTAATTAGGCAAAAAGTCGATAAATTATAACACTTATAATGAAAAACAGGGGGTTAAAAAGAAATTTGGTTTCTTCCATTCTCTTTGGCCAAATACAGTAATTGATCGGTTCGACGAATAAACTCGCTCACATTATTATCATCATTGGGATAAATTGAGTGCAATCCAATACTGGCCGTTAACATCGAACATATAGGTGAATTTTCGTTAGCTATGTTGAGCGAACGAATTTGCTCCAGTAACTCGTTAACTAATGGCTTAGCTTGCTGCAAATTTGTATCTCCATATACGAGTGCAAACTCTTCTCCGCCATAACGAGCGCACATATCGCTTGGTCTTTTAGCAAACTTTTGAAGTATCTTACCAATTGATTTTAAACAGCTATCTCCAACTTGATGTCCATAGCTATCATTTAATAATTTGAAATAATCTAGATCGATTATCGCAAGACAAATTGGCATGCCATGTCGATGACATCGCTCCCATTCATTTTCTATAAATTCATTAAAATAACGACGATTAGCGATACCAGTTAATTCATCAATACGCGAAAGGTTTAACACCTCTTCTTCAGCTAACTTTCGTTCTGTAATATTTTGATGGGTGATAACAAAGTAGGAAACTCCAGATATGTTAAAAGGAGATACTCGCATCATAAACCAGCGTGGCTCATCAGGACTATGGCAAGGATATTCTAAATAAAAAAGAGATGAACGTTGCTCGATAACGCTTCTAATACCGTTGCCAGCATTAGTCCCAAATTCATCTCCAACCGCCGACGCTTTATCGCAAACATCTAAATAATTAACTCCACGCCAATCATTGCCAACCGAACACGCATTATTGTTGCCAAACGCAGACCAGCTTTTATTGACGTATTTAATCTCACCTGCGTCATCAATAACAACAATATGTTCAGTGATTGTATCAAGAACTAAGCTTAAAAATTCAAATGAATTTTCCACTCTCTACTCCAAGGGTTATTGATAATTGCGCTTTCATTTTTACTGCTAGGTTTTCGCTGATAATAAGTGTTTTTTTCTAACGCCTCTAAAGTTTTCACGATTAAATAATTAGAAAACTCATAGGCTTAAAATCAATATTCAAGTAGCGAGATTAGTAGCCAACATAGAGTATCACAAAGCAGCTTATTTCAGCGCTTATCTAAATAAAATCACGCTTTATTTGCGCGAATTGACCGCAACCACTGCGACAAGATGAATTTATGAATTTTATATTAAATTCAACAGTTTAAGACATACCATTATAGCCTTTTTTAATGCAAGTGATATAATTAGCCGTCTTCTAATTGGATGACCAACTTAAGATAAACGTCAATCTTGGAAACCTTATGACAACGCACAAAGCAACAAACACTCACTTTCGCAAAAAAGCAATTACCCTAGCAGTGGCCAGTACCTTTATTGCCACTTCAGGATCAGCACTACTCTCATCTCATGCCTATGCACAAACAACAAATGCACAAGCAGATGCTTTGGAAGTCATTACCGTCACGGCTCGTAAAAAAGTCGAATCAATACAAGATATCCCAGGGGTTGTTAATGTACTTGATGGCAAACAACTTAGAGCTAATGGTACAGCTGATGCCCAAGCGTTAGCCCTAAATACTCCAGGACTAATATACAGTGAAACCTACGCTGGGGCGTCATCTCCTAGAATCACCATTCGTGGTGTAGGTGATGATGACTTTAATCCAAACGGCTCATCATCTGCCGCTATTCATGTAAATGGTGTTTACCAAGGTACCAATGGCTTGTTAAACGGTCAGTACTTCGATATTGATAGAGTAGAAGTATTAAAAGGCCCACAGGGTACCCTATACGGACGTAACGCGACCGCTGGTGCAGTGAACATTTTAACTAATCGTCCCGATGTTGATTTTGGTGGCTACGTTGATTTAGATGTTGGTAATTACGGCCTATTTCGCGGTGAAGGCGCTGTGGATATTCCTATTTCTGAAGACTTCCTAGTTCGTATCGCTGGTCTGTATGAATCATCTGACGGTTTTTATGAGCACTTAGGTACGGGCCCAGGAACTGGATATACCTACGCAGAAGGCACAATTGCGCCGCAAGAAAGTGTAGCGGCTCAAGGCGACTGGGGCGGGGCCGACCGTATTTCAGCTCGTGTAACTGCTGAATGGACGGTTTCAGACAGCACATTGGTGACAGCTAAAGTCACTATGGGAGAAGATAACTCTGAATTAGCTATCCCGGATGTCACCGCGGATAACTGGGCGGAGTATGCAAGCACATCAGCGTTCTTTTTAAACCCACAAGATCCTGCACTTATTGAATTTGCCAATGCCTTAGACAACGACCCTTTCACTGTCTATTCCAATATGCTACCTAAATTAGATTCAGATCAGTTTGGCGCAAACCTGCAAATTGAACACGAGTTTTCAACGGATATGACGGGAACTGTTTTAATTGGCTATGAGTCACTTGACCGTGATTACACAACCTCTGACAACCTACCATTTGCAGTTGCTGATTATTTATTCAGAAATGAATTTTCACAATTTACGATTGAAGCTCGACTAGCTGGGAGCTATTCAGAAAACCTTAACTGGTTGCTTGGCGCTTTCGCCTTGCAAGATGAAGTCGACTTTGGCACTAACTTATTGTTCTTAAACTCTGGATTGTGGCAAACCGACGTGCAGACAGATTATATTCAAGAACGTGATTCTTTTGGCCTGTTTGCCTCATCAGACTGGACCCCAGTAGATTGGTTTACGTTAGAAACGGGCATTCGTTATTCATCAGATGAAGTCACATTCGAAGGACAGACTCAAAACCTAGACCCTTATGGTGTTTACGGTACTGCACCGACATTTTTCCCTGCAGGTGACGTGTATATTGGTGTGCCAATTGATCCACTATCTCCACTGATGTTTGATGAATCTTTGGATGACAGTGAAGTAACTTGGAAAATTAGCAGTATATTTACGCCGGCACAGCAATGGCGACTATATGCAACAATTAGCACTGGTTACAAAGCAGGTGGCTTTGACGGTTCAACCATATTGACACCCGAAGAAGCTCTGCCGATTGATTCTGAAACCTTGATTGCCTATGAGCTAGGTTCGAAGTATCGTTCAACTGACGGCTTGCTCTCTGCAGAAGCCAACCTGTTCTATTATGACTTTTCTGATTACCAGTCTACGGCAACGTTATTCGTAGCAGGAGCCAGTACCAATGTTCGCGCTAATGTATCAGATGCCACAATCAAAGGCGCTGAATTTGCTCTTACTTTATCGCCAATTGATGGATTAGATATTCGTGCAGGTGCAGCGTTTGTTGAATCGGAAATCGATAACTTCCAAGGTGAAGATGCAACTATTGAAGGCAATGACTTACCGTTTTCTCCAGATGTGTCTTGGAATATAGCTGTAGTTTATGCGACAGCCATCGACGATAACTTTACTCTGCGTACACAAATTGACGCAAGCAATACTGGTGAGCACTACCAAACCATCAACAACAATGATCAGGTCGACTCTTACACTGTAACAAATGCGCGCATAGCGTTGGAAACAGAGGATTGGGAAGTGGCATTATGGGTAAGAAACTTGGCGGATGAAGACTACAATGTTGGCTTCTTTCCGACCACAGGATTATCTCCAGATACCTTCTTAAAGGGCGCTCCGCGTACCTTTGGTGTGAACATGTTAATGCATTTCTAAAAAACACCATGGATACCAAAATCAACTGCTGATTTAGGTGCATCATTAACAAGGCGATATGACATTTCATATCGCCTTTTTTATACTCCGCCGAAGCTAACGTTAATCCTTTAAAGCGACAAAAATAGCGATTAAAGAGATCATCCCAGCATAACGAAAAGCCGAGCCTAATACCGGCACCAACATCGACTCTGAACGCCACAATTCAAACCAGCTTTCAGCAATAATAATGAAGCCACCGAACAACATAATGATAGCCACAGCACACCCTGTGAGCGCAATTTGTTTTGCTGCGTTGAACACCGTACTGTTGGCATTATGCGCTCTCCACATGCGAATTGAACCCAGCGTACACATAACGCCAGTAGTCAATTTTGCCCCCAAAATTAACAGTGCGCCAATCCAAATAACCAAGGTATTTGAGGTGGCTTGCCAGCTTTCAGTGCCACCAGTAACAGTTACCATCGAAGTCGCAGCCCCGACAGCGGCCAATGTACCGTCCCAATCTATTAGGTTGTGAAAAGACCCAACAAACCCCCAAAGTGCAACCGTAAGAATCATGATCGATTTTGCTCGTCTGAGCATAAACATCCCTCCCGCAATTTGTTATTACTTTCCCTACGACCATCTGACATTGTTCACTTTTGCATTTACAGGTAACGCCTGCAGATATGCGTAGATCATTTTTAAAGCTTAGCCCAAATTAGGAAAAATCCAAAAATAGCGAGCACAGATTAGATTGAAAGGGATATCGTCAACTTGGAAGGAAATAGCGGCTTAACAAGCGAATACTTTTTAAAGAATTTTGGGGTAGGCCATAGCATAAGTGTTTTTGCCTGTGCGTTTAACTTTATACATACTAGCGTCGGCCATATCGAGCAACGTTACGCGGTCAAGTGAATGTATTGGAGCACAAGCGATACCAATACTTGCTCCCACCTGCACTTTGGTGCCATCTTTTAAAACAATTGGAGCACATACGGAAGCCATGATGCTGTCTGCTACTATCGTTAAAGCGTCATCACTTGGACCTATATCACGCAAGGCAACAACAAATTCGTCACCGCCTAGCCTTCCAACCAAATCAGTTGATCGACGCACCGCGTTTTTCATTCGCAAAGCACATTCAATTAATACTTTATCACCCGCTTCATGACCGTATCGATCATTGATCTGCTTAAAGCCATCAAGGTCGATACACATAACACTCACAGCGGTAGCATTAGTCCGGCATTCTTCCAAAAACCGCTCGATAATAGCATGACTTGAGGCGCGATTATTCAGCCCGGTCAGAGAATCATGATCAGCTTGATAACGCACCGCGGTTTCGACACTCTTACGCTCGGTGATATCATACATAACACCTTCGGTCGTTATTGCCCTTAGGGTATCCGTTACCGAAGGACCAGCATGTACCGATATCAAACAATGTACCCAACGGCGCACATCGCCTTTTTGCACCAATTCAAGATCGCCTGACACCGTTTCACCAGTGCGAATAGATTCTTGCACCATTGCACGAACTTTGTCTGGTTGACCAAAAACCCGCTCAATAAAGTTATCATGTTTGAGCTGCTGCATCCCTGATAATGACATACCGACAACTTTTGACACCGTTGGATTGCTATTGATCAACAAACCATTTTGGTCTAAAACAAAAATCCCCGCACTACTGGAATCGAATATTTGACGATATTGTGATTCCATTAATTCTATTTCGTGGCGTAATTCTCGCTCCCGAGTCAATGCAACTGTATTCGAGTCTAGCAACTCATTAGCACTATTAATCAATATGCCGATCTCATCTCCACGATGCAGCGAAGGAGTCTCTAAACGCTCACTAGTGCCAGGCGACATTATTCGTAATTGCTCAGCCAAGCGTGTAATAGGGCGTGAAACCAAAGCGGCTACAACCGCGTAGATAAGAATAGCCACTAATGCTGTTTGCCCAACCATCATCCAAGCCAAGGTTAATGCTTCTTGTTTCGCAACCTTAGCGATTTGGTCTTGGTGGGCATAAATAAGCAAAAATCCAACGATTTCCTTTTCATCAAAAGGAGAGTATAAGACTTGTTTTACATAGGTATTTCGAGTGGTATCCAGATTATTTAAAGCGCGGGGTTCGGCCTGCGGATTTTGCGCCAATATATCGCCATCGGCAGACTCAACCTGCACCAAAGCAACCAAAGAATTACGGGCTAACCCATTAACCACTTCAGCCAATAACACAGAATCTGATGCAAACGCGCCAATAGCAACGGTTTTTTCAACAGCTTGAGCAAGATCCGTAAGGGTAGCTTGACTGGTCGAAATTCCGCGCTTTTCACCTAAATGATAAGCAAATAAACCTGCTGCAATCGAAAAAATTACAGCGCCCAAAATGATGATTAGCAGAAGGCGAGTTTGTAGACCTGCGAAAACGCCAAATCCGCGTTTAGTATCATTCAAGGAAGCTCCTTAAGGACCAATATTGCTCGCAATGAATCATCTTCTGGCGCTTCGCTTAACCAACCGATTCCACTTGGATTACGCTTGAGTATATCAATCATTGCTTTTTCGTTAGGCAAAGGTTGTGGCGGCATACTCTGACCTGAAAACATCAAACGAGACCAGTAACTGTTAACTTGTGCCATGCTCCACCCTGTTAGCGCTTTATAAAAAGCCGCACTATTAGGATCGTCTCGAGGTAAATCAAAAACCAATGCAAAATCGCCGTTTGAAAAGCCTCGACTGCGTCCCATGAAAAGGTTTACCACCTCTTTTTTTGTCATGTTTTGTTGAGGATTATTAGCGTTCACTACAATATAGAAGTCTGCATGCGCCAGTTTGCCAAACAAAATGAGCAGCATGAACAACGAATAGCGTAATGTTGTTTTAATTAACCCGTTCAAAATACAAAATCCAATAGCACACTGTAGACGTCTGCGTTAGCTGATTCGAATGTACCATTTGTCCACAATCTGGCCCCGTATTCATCGATACTAACCTGATCCCATTGTATTTTTAACGCCATGTCATGACGGAAATCCCAGCGACCGCCCAACGAAAATGTGTGCTGATTAGCGCCAGAACTATTTACCGCAATTGCTGATGCAGAGGCTAAAGCTTGAGCTTGAAATGCACCTGTCTCACCGATAATAGGCGTCAGAGGTGTTGCCCAATCAGGAGTAGAAACGGGTAATTTTGGCGTAGAAATACGGCTATAGCCTGCAAAAAGGGTCACTGCACCAATTCGTCTTCCAAAACCTACATATCCAGCAGTAAGACGAGTAGATGGATGGCCTGTAACCTTCGTCAATTCAAAGGTCCACAACCAATCCAATGAGTCATAATTCATCGCAAAAGAATGATAAATCCCATGGGAATCGCTGCTGTCTAACCTAGATTGAAAACTTTCCACTTGGCTTACAATTTGAGGAATTGGCAGGGCTGTCAATGAGTTGAGCCCGTCGAGTAAAGGCACCAAGGGCGCAGGGTTATCGTCTAGACCCGCATAGGCAAGTCCAAGGCGTAACGTTAATCCATTGGATTCGCGAGACACCGTGAGTCCGTAAATCGGCTTCACTGAAGTCCGGCCGTCAAAGGCCAAGTCTCCACTATGTGAACGCCCAGCATAGGCCTTAAAACGCCAAAAACTATCGTCGAATTGCATATCTTTGTTGATATCAATACCGTCTAGTGAGTGTGGTAAAGAACCATAAAATTCCACTGGCGGGCGTGCAAACGGATAAGCAAAACCAACGTTGCGATAATCTGCCGATAAAAATGCGTCTATATTGACCCGTCCGACTCGCATGGTTAAATCGGCTAAAGGTCGGTACGCCGCAAACGCCCATTCAATGGCATCACTTGCTGGAGCATTACTAGAGCGTCGCTTCAAAACAAATTGACCGACCAACTCAAACTGCGCATTTGGCGCATAGTTAAACTGCAGGCCCAATCGAGAATCAATATCTCCACGAAAGTCACCATCGTTGGCTGGTTGAGAAATATCTCGCCTAAAACCCCAGTCGCCAGGTCCATCGACGTTGGTAACTCCCAAAGTTCCAAAACCACTGATCCGCAGAGCAGAACCCGTTCCTTGATTAGATTGTGCGATTACACTAGTGGTAGACAAACACAACGTAACTAAACATAAAGAACGTAGTACTAAATATTTATAAAATTTAAATCTGAACATCAAAACGCTCTCTCGACAGAAAAACTCTTCAAACCGATGATTATATTTATGAGTGGATTTTTCTGACAAAAGGCAATCAGACAAATGTTAGGTGAATATGGTTTTAACAATGCAAGCATGTATAAAATCTCGTTACTATCCTTTAACTCAACAAACCTATACATTCAGAATAGCACAAGAAAAAATATGGGATAAAAATATTCCAAATAATCATACTAAAGTATGACCTTTTTAATTCGCGCCATGCTTTTGTTTAACTACGCCTTACCTATAGTATTTTTAGAATACCAAGGCTCAAAATGTACTAACATCTTTTGTCCATTTTGAGCCCATTTGAAGGGAATAATAACCTGAGGTTAGGCAGGCATTTTGCGGGCTAATTCAAAACTGTCGTTGAGGGTTCTTGAAAATGCCACCTTGCCGATTTTTTTCCTAATCCCTGCACGTCTAAGTTTTAAAATCATGCGTGGCTGCAAACTATTAATGATTAATCCAATATTTTTTTGCTGTAAATCATTGGCGATGGACTCCATGGCCACAATCGCACTCATATCCAGCAGCGTAACTTCAGACATATCGAGGATCACAACCCGCACATCAGGCCGAACGGAAGCAATGGTTTTCAGTGCTTTATGTGCCGAACCAAAAAACAATGCACCGTTAATATCATATACGACCGTATTGTCGGGCATGTCATAGTCCCCGTGGTCGGCCTCAATCTGAGAAGTTTGCGTAAGACTTATGCTTCTTCTTATGAACAGCATTGCCGCTAATCCAATACCTACGCCCACAGCAATCGTCATATCAAACAATACAGTAAGCAGAAAACACAAAACCAAAACAACTACATCATCTCTAGGAGCAATTTTTAAGGTCCGAATAAAATATTTAGCCTCACTCATATTCCACGCAACCATCAATAACAATGCGGCCATGGATGCCATAGGAATATACGACAACAAAGGAGTTAAAAGTAGGATGCTAAGTAAGATGAACAAGCCATGGACAACTGAAGATAGCGGCAAGCTTCCTCCAGTTTTAACGTTCGCTGCGGTACGGGCAATAGCTGCTGTAGCAGGTAACCCACCAAATAATGGAGCGATAATATTACCAATACCTTGACCGATAAGTTCATCATTTGAATTGTGTTTTTTGCCCGACATTCCGTCGGCAACAACGGCACATAATAAGGATTCAAGTGCACCCAATATAGCGATAGTTATCGCTGATGGGAGCAACAATCTAACCAATTCAAAACTGATCCCGATAGGCGCACCATTCGCTCCAGGTAAATTCCAAGGCCAATCGAAGGACGGTAGAATAGGAGGAATACCGTTTCCTACAATGCCATTGATATCAAACGAGAAGCGACTACCAATAGTGGCAACAGAAAAGTCAGCTACATACAAACTGAGTAACCAAGCGGTAAAACTGGCTATCAGTAAGGCAACCAAGTGCCCTGGAATTTTAGAACGAAACTTTGGCCATACTAACAACACCGTTAAAGTTAAAATGCCAATTAGGGTTTCTTGCCATGCAAGAGTAGGCAATGCCATAAAGATAGTGGTTAACTTATCAAGATAGTGACCGTCGAGAGATTCAATCCTGAGCCCCAAAAAGTCACCAATTTGAAAGGTGGCAATCACCACGCTAATGCCTGAAGTGAAGCCAACGATCACTGGATAGGGCACGATTTCAATGAGTTTTCCAAACTTCCCTACCCCCATCAGAACAAGGATGAAGCCTGCCATAAACCCACTAACCAGCAACCCGCCTAAGCCAAACTGTTGCACTATCGGCAACAAAATAACCACGAAAGCGGCTGTTGGACCAGAAATATTAACTTTAGAGCCACCCGTTAAGGCAATAATGACACCTGCCACTATTGCGGTATACAGACCGTGCTGTGGTGGTACGCCACTGGCGATGGCCAACGCCATAGAAAGGGGAAGAGCAATAACACCAACGGTTAAGCCGGCCAGAACGTTAGCCTGAATCTCATGGTAAGACGGTTTACTTTGTATCGATTTTCTAAGTGCAGATAGCATTTGGGACCTGATTTAAGTTGTGCTCTAACGAGACTCTAGAAAAAGTCGTTAAATTACAGTCATATCACGCATTCACGTAATTAATTTGATACAAAATCAGCGAGCCTGTTGAGGGCAGGACTTTGGTGGCAATAAGTTCGAGAAAATAGATGCCCGATCAACTCAGTAAGGACACATTAAAGGTCACATTGAATTAATTTAGTCTCTTTTAATGCTGGAGGGATATGACTATGACCCAGTTTGAAGAGCACTCGAGCTGAACCATGCTTGTACAGCAATACTCTGTGGAATATTCACCATACAATTTTATGCTCGATTTACCACTACTTTAGTTTTCTGTCCAATTCCTAAAAGCGCTTTTACGCTGATATCAATATCGTACGTTGAACGTGAAACCAACTTTTTCTGCTCATTTGAGCTGTTTAAGTGTTTTTTAGTCTATTTAGTTTTGAACTAAGTAGACTCAGACAACAAACCTGTAGTCTGGCTAAATTATACTCTAAAACCCAATGCTGGAGCAAAAAAAATTGGCTAAAAACCATTAAAAAAAAGTGAAAAATCACATAATTTTTAATCCTCTCAGCTACAACCACCATTTATTAGCAAAAAATGACTCTTGTATTTATGCCTACGAATCAAGGGTATTTTTACAAAAAATTTTAGACATAAAATAAATAAACTGACTGTTATCTATATCTTTTTTGAATAATTGGCGGTGCTCAGCATTGTAAGTCACAAATTCTAAGCAAGCATTAAAGAGTAAACTCTAATCAGTTTTAAAAAGCAGGAAGTTAGTTGATACCCATGTGGTTATTCAATTTAGCGGGCATCTAGACCGAAAAATAGGCTAATCATTTGATTTGTATGTTTAAATTAACTGATATTTTCTAATTTACTACAATTTACATTCACAAATTTCAACGAAAATATGTAAGACCTTAGGCTTATCGTAATTTTTTAAAAGCTGATCTATTCTACGCCCTCAACATTCATTTGCTTTAAATAAAGCTATTTTTTATTTTTTAAGAGCAACTATGTTGCCGGGGAAATCATGAATACCACGCCGCAAGATGAGATTACATCTGGAGCTGAAAAGGTGACGGAGAATCAAGCCGTTTCCGATAGCTATGAAAAACTTCACAAACCGAGCTCTGAATTCGCAACGAGAGACGAATACCTAGAGCACGAACTGCAAATTATGCAGCCAAAACGCTGGCGACCTAATCTACCGTTTAGGGATTACCGTTTTGAATTCGAAGACACCATTCCCGCGATGGCAGCCACAATTGGAAAAGTAGTAATGGTTGCGGCCATTGCAGCTACCTTTGCTGGCGCGCTAGGGTTGGGCGATGAGTTTGTTTTAGAAAATGTGCGCTACGAGTTACTCATAGTGTCCTTTTTCATTATTTTGTTTTCGGGTTTTATTTTGCCTACCGCTAATTTAGCCGGAACCCATGGCCCGTTAATTCCGTTAATCCCCATTGTTGTCGCCACTGGCGGACACCCGATGGCATTTGGACTACTTATTGGTGCCTTTGGATTGATATTGGCATTCAGCAAAGGCGGAAGTCTGCTCGCCCGACTCACGAGTAAAGGAGTATGTGGCGGCCTACTACTTTATTTAGGCTTTATTGGCACGATTTCGCAGGTTAAAAAGCTGTTTGTTTGGGCTGAAGGTATTGATAAAACGCACATTGCTTTTATCGTTATTCTGGCCACAATTTTACTTTACGCGTTCTTAGAGCATTATAAAAAGCGTTGGTTAGCCGTGCCCTTAAGTTGTGTTTTAGGCGGCTTTACAGCCTTTGCTTTAGGTGCACCATTTGAGTTTCACACTGCACCTGGGCTACCGAATATGAACCCAATGTATTGGTGGGGAGAAAACACGGGGTGGATGTTGGGCTTACCGACCGCCGAAAGTTTTATTGTCGTGTTACCTTTTGCAATTCTTGCTGTAGCAATGTGGTCTCCCGACTTTTTGGGGCATCAAGTGTTTCAAAAAATAAGCTACCCAGAGCGTACTGAAAAAGTGCAAATGAATATTGATGACACTATGCTCAGCGCCTCAGCTCGACAAACCTTTGGTTCTATTTTAGGTGGCGCTAACTTCGCTTCGTCTTGGGGTACTTATATCGTCCCAGCCGCCATTGCTAAACGTCCAATACCTGCTGGTGCGATTTTAACCGCGTTATTCTGCGTAATTGCCGGAGTTTGGGGATATCCAATGGATCTCGCCATCTGGCAACCAGTACTGTGTGTAGCATTAATAGTAGGGGTTTTTATTCCGCTTCTAGAAGCTGGCATGGAAATGACACGTGAAGGCAAAACCACACAATCTGCGGCGATAGTGGTATTCGCTTCAACATTGGTGAACCCTGCGTTTGGTTGGTCTCTGACTATGTTGCTTGATAATTTAGGATTAATCGGCTGTAAAGAGAGAAGCTCAGAGTTAACTCACATGAGCCGTTGGATTATTCCGCTTGTCATGTTTGTTATATTAACCAGCGTAATGGCTATGGTTGGCATGTTACCGGGCATTCCAGCATTAATGCCTAGCTTTAGACACTAACTATTTGTAACACGGCAAGCGCAATTAGAGCGCTTGCCGTATTTTACTTTGATGATTAACCAGACGCGTGCAAGCTGATCACAATCGACTTATAGGCTGGTGTGTTACTTTTATCTGCAACACTGCCAATGGGTATCAAATCGTTGGTTTCAGGGTAATAAGCCGCTGCACACCCTCTAGGAATTGCATATTCTACTAGCGCAAAATCAGTCACTTCTCTAACGCTCGCCTTATCATTTGGCCAATGGCTACGAATAGTTACTTTTTGACCGCTGTGCAACCCTAATTCAGCAATGTCCTGTTTATTAATGAACAACACCTTACGCGTACCACGTACGCCACGATAGCGATCATTATTAGTGTATACAGTGGTGTTAAATTGGTCGTGACTGCGAATGGTCATCATCAATAAACCCCCTTCTGGCACCTCAACATTATCAATACTGTGCACCATAAAGTTTGCCTTCCCAGTAGCAGTGAGGAAGACACGAGCATCTCGCACACCATTGGGAAGTACAAATTCACCTAACGCATCAATTCGTTGGTTAAAGTTTTCAAAACCGGGGATCACATTAGCAATATGATCACGAATAAGACGGTAATCATCACGCAAGGCTATCCAGTTAACGCTATCGTTTTTAAGGGTGTAGTGCGCGAGTTGGGCGATAATATCCACTTCGCTTTTCAGCAAATCTGACGCAGGCGGTATTTTACCGTGAGAGGTTTGAATAACGCCCATCGAATTCTCAACGGTGATGGTTTGAACACCGCCCACTTGAGTATCGATTTCTGTGCGCCCTAACGCAGGTAAAATCAGTGCTTGCTTGCCAGTATAAAGATGCGAGCGGTTGAGCTTAGTTGACACCTGCACCGTTAATTCGCATTGACTTAGCCCTTGTTCATTGGCTTGATGATCAGGCATGGCCCTAAAAAAATTTCCACCGAGGGCAAACAGAACTTTAATTTGGCCTTGCTGCATACCATGCACAGTCTCAACTGCATCTACACCGTTGTCTCGTGGAGGGTTAAAGCCAAACTCTTGTTCAAGTGCATCTAGAAATTCAGGATTCGGTTTTTCCCAAATACCCATGGTACGGTCACCCTGCACGTTGCTATGACCTCGCACTGGACACACACCGGCTCCGGGCTTACCTAAGTTGCCTTGTAACATTAAAAAGTTGGTCATTAGCTGAATATTGGCCACCGCATTTTTATGCTGTGTCATACCCATTGCCCAACAACAAATGGTTTTTATCGATCCACAGGCAATATCTGCGGCCTGTTCAATAAGGGCTTGGCTTAAACCACTACCTTGCTGGATGTCTTGCCAGCTCGTTTGCTCGATATCGGCTTTGAACTCATCAAAACCGTGGCAATACTGCTCAATAAAATCGTGATCCAATACCGGCTGATGTTTGTTATCACGCTCAATTAATGCCTTACACAAACCTTTTAATAAGGCTACATCGCCATTTATTTTCACCGGCAAATACAAATCTCGAAGGGCGGTGCCGTTGCCAATAACACCCGAGACTTCTTGTGGGTTTTTAAAGCGTTTTAGACCTGTTTCATCCAGTGGGTTAATGGCTACGATTTTAGCGCCATTACGTTTTGCATCTTGCAGTGTTCCCAGCATTCGCGGGTGGTTTGTACCTGGATTTTGGCCAAACACAAAAATTGCCTCGGCCTGCTCTAAGTCTTCAAGGCTTACTGTACCCTTGCCCACTCCAATGGTTTCACCTAAGCCCACGCCACTTGATTCATGACACATGTTCGAACAATCGGGCAAATTATTAGTACCAAATTTACGCACAAATAGTTGATATAAAAACGCAGCTTCGTTGCCGGTGCGTCCAGAGGTATAAAAGGCAGCTTGATTAGGGTTATCCAATAAATTTAATTGCTTGGCAATTAATTCAAACGCACTGTCCCAAGCAATTGGTTGATAGTGTTCTGCGCCCTCGGGCAACCACATTGGCTCAACTAAGCGCCCTTGATCGTTTAACCATCGGTCGGATTTTTCACATAACTGACGAATACTATGCTTGGCAAAAAACGCCCCATCGGCTCGTTTAGTGGTCGCCTCATCTGCTACCGCTTTTGCACCGTTTTCACAAAACTCAAATGTAGCCCGTTTATTTAATGGATCAGGCCAAGCGCAACCAGGACAATCGAACCCTTCGATTTGATTCAAATCAGACAGCAGCCGCGTACCTTTAAAGGGCCCAGCTTTGGAAGTGACGTTCTTGTATGCAGAAATGACGGCAGGGATGCCTGCGGCCCACTCTTTGGGCGAACTGATTTCAATACGTTGACTATCTGCTGGATCAAATGAAGGCGGTTTTCCATTAGCCGGTGACGCGGTTTTCATGTTGGCTCCTAATATTAAGGTTCGCTGAAATTTATTCGTTATGTCTTTATAATGTCGCACAATTATTCAGTTAGAGGCTTCTATGATTATACGCGATAATCCCCATTCACTGCGCTTGTTTTTTATTATAAGGGGCTCTGTTTTACCTCTTGTCTACCTTAGAATAATTTTTATCACGCTATTAGGCGCTGGAGTCGCGCTTGTGCAACATTTTTACCCTGCAACTTTTCCCAGCTTCACCCTCGCTCCAGTGGCGCTATTTGGTGTCGCGTTATCGTTGTTTCTTGGTTTTAGAAATAACGCAAGTTATGACCGCTGGTGGGAAGGGCGTAAACAATGGGGCAAACTTATAGTGGCATCTCGAAGCCTTTCGCGAAAGATGGTCTCTTATGTTGACGGTACGCAAAAACAAGGTGCTGAAATGCAAAGGTACGTAATAAACTTAATTATTGCGTTTAGCCACGCGCTGCGTCACCAATTACGTAGCACAGATCCATGGCCAGACATTACTTCTTACATAGCACAAAATGACGTACAGTTTCTGCGGGATGCTCAGAGCTTAACCGATGGAATTTTACGTTTAATTGGTGCAAAACTAGGGGAGTGTCGACGCCAAAATTTAATATCAGACTTTTTAATGCTGAAAATGGACGAGCATATGACGGCAATGGCAGATGTGCAGGCCTCATGCGAACGCATTCAAAATACTCCATTACCCTTTGCTTACATGCTGCTTGTTCAGCGTACTGCTTATTTGTACTGTTTTATTTTACCCTTCGCCATCGTTGCCTCACAAGGCTTAGTAACGCCTCTATTTAGCGCAATAATTGCGTACACATTTTTTGGATTAGATGCATTAAGCGAAGAATTAGAGGAGCCGTTTGGGGTATCAGCCAATGACCTGCCATTACATGCGATGTCGAGAACAATTGAAATAAACCTGTTGGATATTCTAGGCGAAAAAACACTTCCTAATCCTATTCAAGCCCATAACCATCGATTGGAATAGACCATCAGCCATAACAAAGCTGCAAAGTTAGGTTATTAAGGTAAACATTGCAGCTGAGAATTGGTTTGGCGTAGCCTCTGGCAATCGCCTATGGAAAATGAACAATGGAAATTAACGTTTCCATTGTTACACTGCGGGTAAGTTTTGCGCTAACCACTGTTTAAATTGAGGTTTTGGTAACGCCCCTGACAAACGCGCAACCTCCTTGCCATGATGGAATATCATTAACGTTGGAATAGAACGAATTTGATAGCCACCAGCCGTGTGCTGATTATGCTCTGTATCTAATTTTAGAAAACAGGCTTGAGTAGACATTTCACTCGCCACTTGTTCAAAAGTGGGTGCAAATTGTTTGCATGGGCCACACCATGATGCCCAGAAATCAACCACTACGGGTAAACCGTTATCGGTAATAAAACGGTTAAAATTCTGGTCGGTAGCGATAACAGGATGGTTAGAAAGCACCGGTTTTTTGCACTTCCCACATAGAGGTTTATCATCAAGCTTGGCTTTGGGAAGGCGGTTTTTCGCATTACAATGTGAACACACAATTTGAATAACTGAATCTGTCATCTTAAACCTCAATGAAAACCTACATTATTACCTTCAAACATTGAAAGTGCAGGGTTTAAGTTAATATGGGTTTCGTGCGGTTTTAATTCAAGTAGAGCAAGATTAACTATTTGCTGTATAAAGAAAAATCATTCGATTTAGGTTAATGATTGCTGTGCTAATGCCTAAAAAACAGTCTACTGTTTGACGCACTCAATGGGCATCATCCTGCCAATTTCAACAGTCAGATTATCGCCTTTTCCACGAATAGTTTTAGGGCCATTGCTGTAAATGAATCCCGAACCACTTTTTTGCTGAAACAACTTAATTTCATCTGAATTTCGCAACAACACTGCCACTTCTTGCTCAGTGTAAAAACGCACTCGTAAGTTCTCACCGTTGACACAACTGAAGGCCACGTCATAGTCAGGCGTTGATATATTCTGATTCGTCGTTGTAGTACATCCAGCTAATACACTCAGCTGCAGCGTGATAAAACCGACAATGACGCCCCTAAGAGTAACTCCATGTCTTTGGGTAAAAGCACGATTGGCTATCGGATTAATATTTACCATGGGATACAACCTCCTTGCGGTATGCGATAAATTCTCAACTTTAACTTTTGAGTAGGGATAATATTTTAGTTAGGTTATTAGCGCTAAAAACTCAAAGACATCAGCTGTAATGACGATATAGCCACAGACAGAATAGAGAAGCTCTCTAAGTCTTTTCTGTGGCCTGCGCGATCCGCTTATTTAATAAATTTGATACTAAGAGGGTACACCCAAACCTCTCCATTATTGGCTTTGATTGCAGCAATAATGGCAAACACTAAATTAAGTACGGCCAACACAATAAGCCCTAAAACACCGATAAATACAAACACTAAAATAGCGCACACTATCGAATAAATAAAAACACTAATCAGCCAATTAACGGTTATCTTTCCATGTACGTCAATAAGTTCATTTTTATCTTTATTGGTAGCCCACATGACGATGGGTAAGATAAAACCCAAGCCTGGTATGATAATACTAGTTAACTGACTTAAATGAATTAACATACAGTAAGTGTTTAACGGCATTCCCCAATATTCTTCTTTATTATCATTCATATCACTCTCCTTGTATTGAGTATTTCGGGGGGCGGCAGAGCCCCATTGGATTAATTGTTAAAGTCTTTTGGTTAACTGTTTTACTATTGTCAGATATGTCATTATACAAAGCACAAATTATGTTTTAACGATAATGATATGCAGGTCGAATGGCAAAAATAGCGATGTATATAACTGACCATAAGATACCAAATTCTATAGAATATTCTACGTTTCTGCGTTTTAAATATTAGCTAGCCACAAACCCAACGAAGTACTAAAGCGGGGGTAGAGGAATAGCGCAAAAGCTCTGTACAATCACCTTGTCTGTTTATAGCCACTTTTAACTATTTAGTTACTGACACTGCACTCATACATTTAATATTAAATTCAAAGAATGGAAACCGTTTCAATTTCCATAACAGAGTTGGCATTAGCGCGTTCGATGATTTTGACTAATGCGGATTGAATAACCTCATCAACCCTCGCATCGGTTTTGCTTGAAAAGCGCTCTTCTTGCATCTCTGCCCCCTCTTCTAATAAAAATTGAACGGCAACTTCGGTAGCTTTATCGGTACTTTGACCAAAATATTCCAAGGTAATTGTTGGATAACCTTTAAACCCCTTTTTTACCTGTTTCGCAATGCGCTTTTTCGCTTTATCTACATTCATGCTAAATCCTTTATAACGCTGCAACTAATCGAAAATACAGCAGCAAAGTAAGCCACTAAATTTAGTGGCACTGTAATTACAAAAATCCTGAGAGACTCGAGTGTGAACCCTTAAAATAATGGCTTAACGACATTGATTGATAACAGCTAACCCTAAATCAATATGCGCGACTAAATAACCGTACTGTTTTTTAGAAAGCGCTGCTTTTTTATATTCTTGTTTGGCGAATGCATGAGTCCAGATTTCTCCACATGGTGGATCTGGAATGCTAGTATCTATCTCAAGAAGATGTGTTTCGCTTATGCTATGCCCGTTTTTAACAATATTCTTTGCACACAGACTAAGTGCGTACTCCACCGCATACTTATCAACACTTGGTAAACCGACAAATTCAACCTCACAAGCGAGTTTTTGATTGCCTTTAGCGTCCACATAAGAAAGCTGCCCCGTTGTGCATGCTGCTAGCAATGTGACGCTGAAAACGACCAACAATTTTATTAAATTCAAACTATTACCCTGTGCAATTACAGCCCGTTTAACTATTGTAGCGGCATAATCATCAATCGAATGTAAATTCAGGTTATATTGTTTTTCATCAATTTATCGGAACTTAGCCATTTTTCACACTCTAATTTATGAACTATTTGCATATTCTCACGTATAAAATCCAAGACAAAAAGGAACTAGTTTATGTTTTCAATATTTAAGAGCGACCCAACCAAGAAACTCAGAAAGGAACATGCTTTAAAATTAGAGCAGGCCATGCATGCCCAGCGAAAAGGTGATATTCGAAGTTACTCTCAACTGACCTACGAAGCTGAGGAGATTTATAGCAAAATTCTAACCATTGAAGCATCACAGGAAAGCCTGCGGAAATAGGGTAACTCCCCCGAATAGCGCTTTAACTTTGCTTTACACATCGCATGTTTAGCTACGGATATAGCTATCGCGAGCATAGATATCATAGCTAAGAAGTCAAAGTGATAGATTTACCCCATAGCTTTTTTCGAAGGATGGTTAACCTTTAGAAACCACTCTAATTCGTTCAGCTGGAACCCTTAGTTGCTCCATCAAATACACTTTAAACGAGGCTTCATAAGGTTGTTCATCTACGGCTTTTTGCATACATAAAAGCCAAGCATCTCTTTCCTCAACGCCAACAGACAAGTGTCTGTGTGCAAAAGGAATGTTAATAGCCCCGTAATGCTCGGCATACAATTTAGGACCACCAAGCCAACCGGATAAAAAATAAGTCAACTTTTTACGAGACTCCGTTAAATCATTTGAGTGCATATTTCTAATCTTTTGGGCTTCACCGAGCACAGTCATATTCTCGTAGAACGCATCGACCAGTTTAGTTATGCCAGGTAATTCACCCGCCATAAGGTAAGAATTGTTTCCTACCCCGTACTCACGATTTTTTAAACTCATAAAAGACCTTTATTTACCCATGTTACGAACTAAAACAGCGGCTTCAGAGCCTGTTAAACGAAAAAATCAACAAAACGAGAAACTCAACAATTAAAAACTTTTCACTTGAACTGCAATTCATAATTGCCCGTTGAGACCCTTAGTTTCAAACCATCAGTTTTTTCATAAAGCCTGCGAGCCTTTGCAAGCCTTCCTCTAACTCTGATTCAGCAGAAGCAAATGATAGGCGCACAAAATGATCCCCTTGATACTCACCAAAATCATTGCCTGGCGTTAACGCCACGTGCGCATCTTGCAATACACGTTCACAAAAATCCATCGCGGTGAACCCGGTGCGGCTGACATCAATATAAACATAAAAAGCACCGTCAGGCTGAACGGGCACCTGCAAATTACATTTTTTCAACCCCGCCAGCACCAATTCTTTGCGGGATTTAAGCGTTTCTCGACGTGACTCACAGACCGCAATAGACGCTGGAGTAAAACAGGCTAGCGCTGCTTTTTGCGCTAAAGTCGATGGACAGATATAATAGTTTTGCGCCATACGCTCCATCACTGGTATCGCACGTTCAGGCACCACGCACCAGCCTAATCGCCAACCTGTCATACCGAAATACTTCGAAAAACTGTTGATGACTAACGCCTCATCATCAAATGACAGAGCCGTGACAGGTTGTGTGCCAACGTTTCCATGATGCAAATTTAGATAGATTTCATCAATAATGCGCCACGCTCCACGGCTTTTCGCAAATTCACACATTGCCGCCAGTTCATCAGGCGCGACAGCGGTACCTGTAGGGTTAGACGGAGTCGCAAGCATTAAACCGCGCGTTCCTTGCTGCCAGTGTTTTTCAAGCAGCGCCATGTTCAACTGAAAACGCGACTGTGCTTGAGTTGGCACCAGTTGCACACTGCCGCCAAAGCTCTTGATAAATTGACGATTACAGGGATAGCAAGGGTCGCCCATAATGACGTTATCACCGGGATCAACAAAAGTCGCAGACAACAACAATAAAGCCGCAGAAGCCCCCGCCGTAACTACAACGCGATTAGGATTTAAATCAACATTGTGGGCGGTCTTATAAAAACCCGCTATGGCCGCGCGCAATTCAGGCAAACCTAAAGCTGAGGTATAAGGCAGTGGAGCAGTGGTTGCTAAAGTTTGCATGGAGCGTAATACATCAGGTGGCGCACCAAAATCTGGCTCCCCAATGTTTAACTTAACGATATGATGGCCTTGGGCTTCTAACTCGGCAGCTTTAGCGCCAAAAGCCATAGCGAAGAAAGGGGAAATGGCTTGCGCACGTTGTGAATATTGCAATTGATAAAACTCGACTTATTGATGAAAATAATTTGCCAATTGAAGCAAAGATGAAGGTCTATTATTTTGCCATTTTTAGCCAAGCAAAACATCACTAATTGTTATTTTCAGTCTTCACAATTGTTGCCGCTGGGCGAGCTTGCTCGTTAACGGTTAGTTGAAAGATATCTGGACGGGAATAGTGCCCAGCGGGATCTAAATCATATCGAGCTTTAACAATCTCGTCTAAATCAATCTCAGCACATATTAATCCCTCTTCATTGTATAAAGGGCCCGCTAGTATCTCACCCATAGGTGAAATAATCACGCTACCGCCTCTAATTAGAGGTTTATCCTTTGGCCAAGATGGATCTAGGCTGTTTTCTGCAGTCGGTGAGGATTGATATTGACAAGCACTGACTAAAAAGCAGCGTCCTTCATAAGCGATGTGTTGCATGCTTGCCTGCCATATATCACGATCGTCAACCGTTGGTGCACACCAAATTTCAATACCTTTGGCATACATTGCTGAGCGTAACAACGGCATGTAATTCTCCCAGCATATGGCCGCACCAATACGCCCTGCAGATACCTCTAACACGGGTAATGTCGAACCATCACCTTGCCCCCAGATTAACCGTTCACTGGCGGTGGGCATCAATTTACGATGTTTACTAATTTCACCTTTTTCGGTAATGAATAACGCCGTGCAATAAAGAGTTGAACCACCGCGCTCGATAATCCCTATCACGATTGACGTATTACAACTTTTTGCCAGTTCAACCAACTCTTGCACTTCCGGACCATCAATATCAATTGCTTGCTGCCAGTAATGTAAAAAGTCTTCACGCCCTTGCTCAGTTCTATATCCCACTTTAGTGCCAAAGTCAGCTCCCTTGGGGTAGCCTCCCAAAAGTGCTTCTGGCATCACTAACAAATCACATTTGGATTCTAAAATACGCTCTTTATAACCTAAGATCAGCTGTAACGTTTGCGCCGTTCCTTGCGAGGAAGAGCCAATCTGTAAAGCTGCAATAATTTTCTTTTTCATCGGGAATTCTCAAGGTAATTTAAGCCAAAACTTGGATTTCTGACCGGCTGATTAAACAACTATGCTTACTCTTTTTTGCTTCTAAATATCTTATCAAATGCGTCATAAACTGCTAAATGCAAAGTGTCGCCATGACTTAGTTGCTCAAAATAATTAAAAAAAACGGCATCGCGGGAAGGTTTATTTGCTTTAACTTTTTCAAATAGCGCTTTTGCTACTCGCTCCATTATTTCACCCTCTTTCCCTACGCCTATATAAATGGATTTAGGCGAACTTGAGGTTAATGCTGTGAATTTTAAGAGTGACTCATCATCCCACCATAAACTCGGGCTGATAATAATATAGTTATCAAATAGATTAGGCTTTTTGAACAAAATTTCAGTCGCCAATAGGCCTCCAAGTGATTGTCCAATAATTGTTTTTTTCGAGTTTGTACGATAGTTTTTCTCGATTAGTGGTTGAATTTCAGAGCCAATAAAGCGAACAAAAGACTCAGATCCACCGCTAGTAGGAAAGTCTTTGTGATCTAAAAGGTTATTAGAGGGGTAGGTAAAATCGCGCTTTCTATCAACATTTTCAATACCTACAACAATACTTTCTGGGAGCTGATTTATCCAAGAAAATGAGCCAAATTGGACTAAACCGGCTAAATGAATAAAATCTTCAGAGGCAGATCCATCAAGCAGATAAATCACCGGATAATGTTTATCAATAGCCGCGTCATAGCTGCTAGGAAGATAAATGTTAAGGATTCGATTTTCATCTAAAACAAGGGAATGAAACTCGATAGTGTCACCAATCGTAAACTTACTTTTAGCCATTATTTCAAGTTTAGTCTCGGCAAGTAGATTATGGCTACCAACCAAACATAAAACCAAAATGAAAAAATTCCTAATCTTCATAGCGCTCCTAATTTACGCCTAACTAAAGTGCAAATGTACAACAAAATCTAATGTAATCTATTTTGAAAACGTTTATTCAATCAACCAATTGGATATCCAGGCTTTCCAACAGCCTTAACGCCTCAAAGCGACTAAACTTGGCATTTTTGAGTTTGTTACGATGAATATCAATGTTGTAGTCAGTGGCTTCTGAAAAGTCCACACCCGACAAATTGGTATTATCGAAAAAACTCCCTTGCAGCTCGCTAAAGGTGAAATTTGAATGGCGAAAATCACCTTCACGAAAATCCACATTTTGCGCTTTGCATGCTTCCATTGTTAAATCTTGTAAACAAAGCCCATAGAAGGAGCTATCGTTAAGAATAGATTGATAGAACTTAACCGGAGAGTTATAGATTAATTCTGACCAAGCCGCTTTAGTCCAATCAATACCGATTAATTTTGAATCTCGAAAACAAACATCTGAAAATTGACTGTATTCAATTTTGCTATTACTTAAATTACAATCAGTAAACTCACAATCTGTAAAAACGCACCTAACAAAAGCCGTGTTGCTGAAGTTACAACGGTCAAAGGTACAGCCTTCAAACTCTTTCGAGCATATTTCTTCATCTGATAAATCTAAATCTTTAAATTTATCAGACCAATATTCATTTTTTTCTGCAAAATTTAACAACCCTTTGAGCTCCTTAATATGTAAGACTTGCCGTCTCATTTACCGTTAGTTGTCGCCACAACTAGGTTTGATTCCATGCTTTAAAAGACTTCAATTCCGTGACTACTCAACCAATATTCATCTAACTCCCAAGTGACGCGTTTAACGTCCTCTTGTTGCTTTATTAATTCGGCAACTTTCGACTGAGTAGCGGCTAGTATCTGTTGTGCTTCCACCATTTTTAAGGAGCTTTCGCTTTCATTGCGAAGCTCAGGAAACAGCTGTTTTAAAACGGTTACTGCTGATACTTTCCCCGAACGTGGACTAGATATGGTAGCTACCCCAGCATCAAAAGAGACGACACTAAAGGGATATGGATAATTATCAATTTCGCTATTGTCTGCCAACACATTATTTAATTGATACACCCGCAAATCAAAGAAAAAGAACCACCATAGAAAAATGATACCAACCACTATCAACAAACGCTTTTTAGTAACTTTGTTCATTATTATTCCTAATTTTCAAATTGAAGTACAAAGCAGGTGATTTACACCTCGAATTAAGCTAAATAGTTAATTCAGTGCTTTATACAGTCATAGAGCTACGAAAGGATATATACCTAGAAACCCAAAAAAGCCGGTACATATTTTGGGTGTCAAACTCCCCTCGTTGTCATATCCCATTACGGGGCCACCGCATATAAGATAGAAACACCTAATACAAAAAATACGAACCGAACACCCGTTTCCCGAAGTTCTTTGGCTCGTTTAACCTCAGGAATGAGATCTGCGCCTGCGATATAAAGAAAATTACCGGCCCCCAACGCCACAAGAAAAAACACATTCATACTCTGTCCCACACTATAAGCAATAACCCCACCAAGAGGGAAAGTTAGCGCGGATATAAAATTATAAATTAGTGCTTTTCGAGTTGAAAAACCGGCATGAACCATCGCTCCAAAGTCACCGATTTCCTGGGGAATTTCGTGTAATGCAGCGGCGACCCAAGCTGCGATACCAGCACGGATGTCCACAACAAAGATAGCACCAATTGCAAGCCCTCCAAGAAGATTGTGAACCCCGTCTGCGAACAACAACAAGGGCCCTAATGGCTGCACATGTTCAGAAGGTAAACGATGGCAATGGTGCCACTCAAGTAGTTGATCAAGGGCGAAGAAAGCGGTAAACCCAACTACCACCCAAAGCAATACTAAGCTCTGAGGTTGAGGGGCTTTCAGCGCATGAGGAAGCATATGAAAGAAAGCGCCCCCAAGCAAAGAACCAGCTGCAAAAGCAACAATTGGTTTCAGCAAAATCTTCAAAATTTTCTCGGGCAAAAGAATGAAAAGCCCACCAATGATGGCAATCAGACTCATTATAAATCCGAAAACCAAAATGATCAGTAGCGTAGAATCCAAGTTCCTTTCCCTCCCAATTATTGAAGCATGATTGATAGCTCAAAATAGGTAGCAACTTCTTCGCTAACACAATTAAAATTATTCAAATATTAGGCTAAGTCGCTAAAAGCTAACCTGTAAATGTTATTCCAGCCATAACTCAAGAAGAAGCCCGAACTAACTTGTGTTTACCTTATTTTCCTCATCATCTCGATAATGAAGCGTCTGTAGAGCCTAATTGCCTAGTCTAATGCCGGCACATGCTGATCTATAAGAATTTGATTTCCATCCGGATCTTCTAGCATAAAATAGGCTGGCCCAGATGTTGATTCGTCAGCTTCTGCAAGGAGTTTAATGCCCTTTGCTTTGATTGTTTTTTGTAGCGTACGAACATCGGTAAATTGCGCTAACTCTTTTCCATCATTATCCCAACCGGGATTAAAAGTCAGAATATTCTGTTCGAACATGCCCTGAAATAAACCGATGATTGTGCTTTCATTCTGAAGGACCAGCCAGTTTTGCGCTTGATCCCCACCACGCACTGTGAACCCTAGTTTTTCGTAAAACGCTCGGGATACCGATATATCTTTAACAGCAAGACTGACAGAAAAATTCCCCAATTGCATGGCAGGTTCAACCTTTGCTTCGGTTTTTTGGGGAGTCGCGACACAACCACTTAAAAACACGATCAGTAATAAAATAACTTTCATTATGCTCTCCAGATTTATGACGGATTACTCTTTCTTTAGAGTGTGACTTGTTTGAGCGTTAGTTGCGTCTAAATAATCAACTAAAAAGCGCATCAAGTCGATATATCTGTTTAGCATTTCCTGAAGACAGACTAATTGAAAGCATTTTTTTAGCCACCTCATCACCAGAAATGGGACGATACCGTTTAAAGAATGGCAGCATGCATAAAGGGGGAAGAATCCAACTTGCCAAGGTTTCACCTAAACGAAAACTTTCTCGCTCGCCAATGAGCAGTGACGGTTGCAATATACTTACTCGTTTGAAAGGTAATAAACAAACAGCGTCTTCTAGTTCACCTTTCATCTTTAGATAAGGACTGATGCTTTTCCCGTTAGCACCACTAGATGAAACAAGAATATAGTGACTGACACCATTTTCAGCGGATATTTTTGCGGCTTGATACTGATATTCAAAATCAACTTTCCGTTGTTCCTGGACAGAACCGGCTTGCTTCGCGGTTGTACCAAGACATGAAAACAGAACATCACCGGTAAAAACATCAGCGTATTTTTCTAGCTCGTCAAAGTTGACGACTTGATTAACAATTTTGTTAGATTGATATTCAATGGGACGCCGCGTAACAGCAACAACCCGTTCAACGCGCTTATCTGCCGCTAATCGGTCAACCAAATTTTTGCCGACTAATCCTGTCGCCCCTATCACAATTGCAGTCTTCATTGCTTAACTTCCACTTTCTAGAATGTCAGTATTTCAACTTAATTATTGATTACTAAGTTTACACCCTAACTCTATCCTAAGTTGCATACTTAACGAGTGCAGCCTTTACCAAAGTAATAGGAATGACAGCTTTTATCGTTGATTTGAACCTTTGTTAGATAGTTCAGCAGCATCTCAGCCTAAGCGGTTTGTTCCAAGCCTTAGTGCTTTTTGTCGATAGACAAGAATCTAGCAGCGTTATCGTGAAGAATCGCGCGTTTCTGCTTTTCAGACAAAAAAGGAGCGGACTCAATCACCTCAATACTCCCCGAAATCGCGCCCCAATAATCAGAGCCAAAAACGATCCTGTCTTCATGGCCTGCTTGAACAAAAGTCTTGATGGCGCTATGAATTAGAGGAGTGGGAACCAAGGTCATTGGTGATGTCTCTACCATCACATTTGGGTACTTATCTAACAACACCAACGCTTGCTGAACAAAATCAGGGCGAAATACGTGATACAAAACTAAACGAAGTTGAGGGTGCCGAGCAAGAATTGGCTCGTAAAGTGCTGGAAACGCTAAGCTTTCATTAAAGTCCGCGCAACATCCGGCAACACGCCCTTCTGGAGGTGGTCCTGCATCGGCGTGCACCAGTACCATCAGATTATATTCAGCCGCAAGAGCATAATATGGCCACATGCGGGGATCATTCGGGGCAATGCCTGCATACACGTTATACAGCTCTCCAATTGCGCCGATTCTGCCCGCCTCAGCCTCTTGACGCAGCCAATCTAGATCCGGCCAATCGCCACCATTTTCAAAACAAGGGGATAGATTTGGATCTACCCCATCTGAACAAGGAAATGCCACACTGCCTATCAAACGAGTAGGGTCAGCACTACGAATTCGCTCAACGTCAGCAGGAGAACCGCCGATAACGGCTCGAACGATGGAATGAACATTCAAGGTATCGAGCAGGTAGCGCGTTTGAGCCGCATCGGCTGTCTCGTTTGTTGTAAGTGAATACCATCGCGATGCAGTACTGCTGGGAGCAGCGTGAAGATGAACGTCAATAACTGGCGATGCAGTGGTTTGTGCAACCGTACAGCTCCAAAGCAGTAAGGCACTTAAAAGTGAGAGAATGACTCTTAAATCAAACAAGTGGCTAGCGCCCTCCAAATTAAAGCCTTAACGACCAATCTAGCGTTTATCAATAACAGCATTAAATCCAATCAGTTCCGCCAGAAGTAAATTGTGACTAGTAGTAGCGGCAGAATCCGAGCTATTAATAGTGTAGTCGAAATTATTTCATCGAACATGAAAACCACGAAATAACTGGCGATTACCGGGGTTACTGAGATAGCCGTTATTGACGTTATCTGTGGACTTCAGTAACGCCGAAATCCACAGCGACAGCGCAAATCCATTAAAGCAAATCACACACATTCAACAAGAACTTGTATAATCTCGCCTTTAGCTGAGTTGTTTCAACCATTAGCCTGAGTTAGATAGTTGCTATTGAGGGTGTAGATAGCAATCTAAACATCGACAGAAAATAAACTGAGAGCCAAAGTAGGAAGTCAATATGACGACTCGTATTAACGCAGATTTTGAACAACGTATTGTGATTCGTCCGGAAGATTATCAATGGGTTGAATCGCCGATGCGAGGTGTCGAACGTATGATGTTAGACCGAATTGGCGATGAGGTGGCTAGGGCCACCTCTATTGTAAGGTATTCTCCATTTAGTGAGTTTTCAGCACACACTCACTCTGGTGGAGAAGAGTTTTTTGTGCTCGACGGCGTTTTTGCAGATGAACATCAAGATTATCCCCAAGGCTCTTATGTGCGTAACCCGATAGGAACCTCACATACACCTAAAATTGGAAAAGAAGGCGCGGTTATCTTTGTCAAACTGCATCAATTTGAGCAAACCGATGACGCACAAAAGGTGATTCATACTCCTTACCAACCATGGCATCAAGGGCTTGTCGATGGACTGACTGTCATGCCTTTACATCAATTTGGAACTGAACAAGTTGCTTTAGTTAAGTGGGCACCGAATACCCAATTTAACAGTCATCAACATTGGGGAGGTGAAGAAATTTTCGTTTTAGACGGCACCTTCCATGACGAACATGGCAGCTATCCTAAAGGCTCTTGGATACGAAGTCCTCACTTCAGCCGCCATACTCCATTTACTAAACAAGACGGTGCATTAATTTATGTGAAAACGGGACATTTGGGATGAAACTTTGCTAAATGCAAAAATGCGGCGAAAAATTAGTTGGATAGATCAATTAGCGAGGGTAAATATCTTAATGCCGAGGGTGTTGGTCGCTCTTTTCAGTCCGATTAAATTGTTCGAGATATTATAACTGATACTTTCCCAGCAAGAATTTTAACCCTTACCCCACTCACGATTTCTTTTAAAATCAAACTAGGTTGATTATATCCAAAATAACAAATATTAAAATTTTCATGCTTGTAAACCCTGCAAACTGATAGGCATAATCTGTGGTTTTACTGCGAGTAAGCTTATGATTAATCAGCTACAGCAAAAATATCAACTGTCATTATTGTTGTTACTGGCTACTGTAGCAATATTGGGGGTTTTTCCATTTGCGGTGATTCGTTATTTTGAAGGCAATGTTACCGCTGCAGTCATAGATATGGCTCTGGTACTGGGTATGATCGCCTTTGTTGCCTATGCGTTTTACTCTAAAAAAATCCGCATGGTAAGCGCGGTGTTAGCCGTATTTATTAATGCCGGTGTTGTAGCCATTGTGAGAGCAAATGGGATTGATAGCTTTTTATGGGTTTACCCTGTGTTCGCAAGTACGTTTATGCTGCTAAAACCTGTTGAAGCCTTTGGCGTTAATTTAGTTGCAGGCGCATCTATCGTGGCACTATCTGACATTTTAGCCACTGTTTCACTCGACTCTTATATTGTCACCATTTTGATGCTGTCACTAAGTACCTTTGTGTATGCCAGTCATAGTGCGAAACAATTTCGTTTACTCGAAACCCTGAATACGGTTGATGCGCTAACCGGTGCATTTAATCGCAGAGCCATGAGCGCAGATATAAAAGCAGCCATTTCAAATTCAGAGCGCACTGGTGCCAAGCCATTATTGGTGATCCTAGATTTAGATTACTTCAAGACGGTGAACGATAAATACGGTCATGCAGTTGGCGACGAAGTTTTAAAAAGTTTTGTTGCTATTACCAGAACCCACATTCGTCAATATGATCGGCTTTATCGGTTCGGCGGAGAAGAGTTTGTGTTACTAATTTCACAAATAAATGATCAACATCATACTTTTATTAACAACCTCAGACAGGCAATTAAGAATGCGTTAAAAACCCCAGATGGCAAAGAAATAACAGTGTCCTTTGGTGTCGCGTCTTGGCTACCTGATTCCACGGAAGACACTTGGTTGCAGCGCGCAGATGAAGCCCTTTATATAGCTAAAAGTGAAGGTCGTGATCGCGCAGTGTTCAGCGACGAATGCAGTGGATAACGGCGAATTCACAATAGATAAGCAGTAAAGCAACTTGATGTATGTTTGCACTAAACAATCGCCAAAACAGTTAACTTTTTACTAGGTGATGAAACCAGTTGGGTTACTGGTGCAATTTGGGATGTTGATGGCGGAGTGATAGCAGGGAAAAACTAAGATAATCAGGTAACCAATCAAACATTGGTTACCTGTATTTACTAAAAGTAACATAACAGCCTATTACTGTTTTTAGCAGATTAAGTAGGTGGAATTGTTTGTCACTTCAAGATCAATCTTTATGCACTGCATGGCCGGCCGCAACCATTGCCTCTTCATCCCCAGTGCTGGCAAGCAAATTTTCTAATACCTGTTTAGTCTCATCTCGACGGTTTATACGAGGAAACTCAGTGTCTGGTACTGGAATATCGAGGAAATTACAAAGTGGTTCCCAGCCTTCACTTACCTTGTATACAAGCAACCGTTCTGGAGCAATATAGTCAATAATTTCAGCTGTGCGATTATTGAAAAAATCGATCATGTATTTTCTATCATCCATGCGGTTTTCCATGATATCCCAAACCGTTTTTTGTACCATTTCCCCAAACGGACTATTTTTAATGAAACCGGCAAAGGCACTCGAATGAATAGTCTCACTGGTAGATTCAAACCATTTGTCTGCGTCACGAACGGTCAAGATAACTTTCCCTTGAGGGTAATAGTCAGCAAGTTCTTTCCAATAATTACATCCCGGATTATCAACGGTTGCAGTATATCCATTGAAAATTTTGTCCCAGTCGGCATTTCCTTCAGCCGCATTGATCCAATCTGTTGCAGTTTTAGGATTCTTTAGTACTTCAGTCATATGGTAGCACTGCCCAAGACCCAAGGTTTCAAGTGCCACTTTTAACGACGCAGTACCAGTTCTGCCCATACCAGCACCAATTATTTTTATTGTCATATTTCAACTTTCCTTATTCACGTATTTACATCCGTATTTGCTTCACAATCCAGTAGGCTAAAACTAGCGCCCAATGCAGCAAAGCTAAGGGCTGATGTTCGCAGCACTTATTTGACAATCGGCCACTTGACCTCATTATCACGATTTTTCAGCTATAACTGGCAGCACAATAGCACTGTACAAAAATCAACCGACAGACTAAGCCAAACTGGCAGAAAAGTGCAACTATTGTTAAATATCTGTTTGAACAGCTGTTGATGAACTCATCTGATATGAATGTATATAAGCGAAGTAAATTTGAAAAAGCGGCACGCTAATAACAAAGCGAAAAAGTATTCGTTAATTCACTGAATTGCAGAATCGGCACAAAACTACGCACTACCGCCACAATCGCTTTGTACCCAGCAAATAATAAACACCATAGACACAGCAAACGCTTGAACTAACTAACCAAAAAGCGATTGAGTTTTGATGAACCACTGGATCTGATGTCACAAAAGGCAGTAGCAAACCAGCAATACCACGAATCAAATATACAGCAGTGATTAACACTAAGGATGTTTTTAAAAGCGGTAATTTAAAGACTAAACCAGCGCCAGAGAAAGCGTAAAGCCCCCAAACGAAAAGAATGGAAGCAATAACTAAGGTAGCAATTGTGGGATACGTGTCTCCCGCAGCTGCCATTTGGGCCATTCTTTCACCTGCACCAAAAAAACGATACCAATCAGGCCCGCCAAAGATACAAGCAAGATGCAACAGCGCTGCGAAAAAGCTTAAGCAGCCTGCAATAATGAGTAAGTTATTTCTTTGCATTTGAAATCCTTTTTGCATATGCCTCGAAGCTAAACAGTTTAAGTTTAGGTATGGATAGTTAAAACATGTACTAAAACACAACTCAGCCACCGTGGCATAAGTAATTACCGGTTGAGAATCTACGGTTCTAACTTCTGGCAATGCAATATTAATAGATAGCGAGACGCTCTCTTCTGTGCCAAAGGAAATATCCTCATGAAGCACTTTTAGCAAGGCGAGTTATTATCATAGTACTGTCATAATCAAAATGAAAACCATGATTAAATCTTATTAAAGGCAATGTGTTAGCTGTTACTTTTCGCGACGTTGGTCGTTCGACACATACATTGTTTTTTTCCCTTGGAAGTCTGTAAATAACTTTTCATGGGCCGCTTTCGAAAAGCTATCTGTACGAACAGTATATTGCGAAATCCAATTGATTAGCATTTCTAAATTCTTATCTTGCGCTTCTTTGGACTCATATTTATGCGGCTCCCATGGACGGTTTTTTGCATTTTCGATGCAAGCAGAGACGGGTAAATTGAGAAAAATCACTTCATCCGCTTGTTGAGTTACCAGTGCTAGCAAATCCGAATAACAACCTTCAATAACCCAACCACTATTCGCAACTAAAAATTCATTTATCAATTTACTGGATTCTAAAATAGGCAGTCGCTCTGGTGGCATAATAGGTTTCCACGCCACGGTATCAAGATCTAAATGGGCTAAATGATTACTCAACGCTAATTGTTTTGCTAAAGTTGACTTACCAGAGCCTGAATTACCAAAGATTACGAATTTACTCAAAGCTTTTCCCTTAGTGTATAAAGCCATGTTAAACGGCTAATTATAGTTGCTTAAAATCATCGGCGAAGCGAACGCAGTTATTTGTTTTGTGTCTGTTTCAGCTGCCCAATGCAACTCAAAGAGGCTTTTCCTTCTGGGCAAGCATCGTCATGTATTTGTGAAATCGTCTTTGTCTAGTTTCGGCTTTCTTCGCACTTGTTAGGCCATAGGCGATAACATAACGATTTGATTTATTAAGGGTTTCAAAAAACGCTTTGGCGATAGGCTGATGTTCTAGTGCAGCTATAAAATCTTCCGGCACTTCCATTTCACTTGCCACATACGCATTCTCCCAACGCCCATCAGCTTTGGCAGCACGAACATGGACCAGCCCAGGTTCCATCATTCGACCTTCGTTTATCAGTCGTTCAACATGCTCAGTGTTCCTTTTAGACCAATTGCTTCGAGGGGTTCTGGGCGTGATTCGCTGAAGGTAAGATTGCCCATCAATTGATTTTTTGACACCGTCAATCCAACCCCAACATAAAATTTCCATGACCACATCGTTCCAAGTAACACTCTGAATTCCGCTGTTTTTCTTGAATATATTTACCCACAACTCACTTTCAGTTGCGTGCTTCAAGTGTAGCCACTGGCGGAGTTCTTGCGGGCTAGCAAATGACATGATTTTCAATGCGTCTGGTTCAGCCATTTAAGTAAATTCTGTTGAGCATAATACTGGGTTTATCGATACAAACTTATTGCCTAAACGTGACCACGAATCAGGCCCAATGCGCCATTTTCCGTTTGGCTGCACTTGATTGATTTGGTATATCACAATTGATAGGTCACTCTCATTTCATTCAATTTAAAGGACGACTCAATGCCATTAAAATTTGTTCCACTAAAACTTAATTTAATAGTGACATCATCCGTACCCGTTATAACGTTGTAACCTGGGTTTCCTAACGAAATATTCAAAGCTTTCTCAACTTGTTTGAAAGGTTGTTCGATAAATATTTCATTATTTATGGTCAGCTCTGAAGCGTTAAATTTATTATTTATAATCACTGGCATGTCGTAGTAATGATGGGAGAATATCTGCCCAATCACAATTTCCCGCAATTGATTTCGAGAAATCAAAAGTCCAATGTTTTTACCGTAGAACAAAAATTCCCTATGTTTATTTATTCTAAAAGAACCATTGGGCTCCCCTAAAACTTCAATGACCTTATCTTTAGACGAAAGCCATTTTGCACCTAAGAATCCTTTATCGATATCAATGTTTAACTCTGTTGCGCTGGAAAATAAAGCCACAAATAAAAGTAAAAAAAACGAAGTTTTCACTAAAGTCTCCCAGATATAAAACGCGATCTATTAGCATGCAAAGCTATAGTTACGCAAAAAGCACATTGAAGCAAAGCAAGCTTTTGCTAAAACTTACGCAGAGTTTCCTAAACTTGCTTAACATGGTGAGGTAACAGCTACGCAAATTGTTATGTCTTTAATTGTCAGATTGCCCCGGCAATTTTTCGAAGCTCGTAACATTACTCAAATTTGTTACCCAATTTGCGCAACTACCCACAAATATTTTAGCGGTAGGAAAAATTGCAACAGGGCCATCAAGACTACCTGCAGGAACGACTATGCTATCAATTTCTTGACTAATCGTTGGGACCGCCGAACCACAAATTTTACAGAAACTCTTCTGATGTAATGTATTTGGGTGTTGATAACTGACAACTTCGTTTTCACCTTGTAGCCAAGTTAGCGTGCTGGATTTAGCAAACAGGTTGGCTGCATGGGCAGAACCTGTATCCTTCTGACAGCGGCTGCAATAACATAAAAAGAACGACTGGAATTCACCGCAAAGCTCATACTTTACGCTACCGCAAAGACAAGAGCCGTTATGTTTGTTGCTCATCAATACCTCCTTATTTTCGATAACACAGTACTCAGTAATAAAAAGCAGCTGTTAGCATGCCTTACAAAGCTTAATTTACTTTAGACTTTCTGGATGAGTGCTGCCAGCAAGTTTTCTCTGCAAACACGATATGGCTCTTTATTACTTTCACTTTGTTAACAACAGTTAATTCGTCGCTTTTCAACATTCGGAGATTTCAAAATACAACTTGTCTTGCTAGTGCTCGTCTTTATGCTTAAGTGCACAAGCTTTGCAGATACAGGCTTTATTTATAGCAGCATCTACCAGCTGGGTGAATAGCTTTTCTGGAAAGCGAATATCCTCCTCCATGCACCAACAGGGCTTATTGCTATTTGATAAATTAGCGCAATAATTCGGTTTATTACATAACGGGCAATTTTCAGGGCTTACATATTGATCTTTAGTCATAATCAGCCCAAGAATATGCGTCCCAACGCGCGAAAGAAATCAACAGAATGTCCTTGTTATGCATCATATTATTTGTCGTTAGCCCATGAGTTTAAATCATCTGGAATACTATAACGTTATCCAATATTGAAATTATCTTTACTACTGCGCATCGCGAATAGCGGTTGCACACTAGGGTTAATTGCTTTCGTGGATAGCGTGTGTGCGACGCTTACCTCGCCAGATAATAAAAAGACCGGACATAACAATTAATATAGAGCCGAGCAGTATCGCAGGTGTCAGTACTTCACCAAACAGCAAAATGCCCATGGCTATACCAAACAGAAGTCGGACGTACCTAAAAGGGGTCACAGCGGATACTTCCCCTGTTTTCATGGCTTTCATCAAACAAGAATAAGCTAGCGCACCGACCACGATGCAGCCCACAAGAGCCAGTGATGCTTCGCTTTGAGGAACAACAAAAGGTGCATCGGCCCAAACGGAGTATAGTAACCCAGACACGGCTACCGACAAGAATCCATAGAGACCAAGCAGTGATGTTCCAATAGTCACAGGGGCAGCCCTACTAGCGAGATCACGACCAGCAAAACCGATCATTCCGATTATCGCAAGCAAAGATAACTCAGAGAATCCATCAGTACCGGGTTGAACGATTATTATCACCCCTAGAAGCCCCATAATAATGGCTAACCATCGGTGCCAACCCACTTTTTCACCAAATATCATTGCAGCACCGGCAACCACAACAAGAGGTGTTGCTTGTAAGATTACCGTAGCCGTAGATAGTGGAATTAAAACGATGGCAAGTACGTAAAAAATACGTCCGGTTATCTCGAAGCCTACGCGTATTAACATTGAGCGCGATAAAACGTCTGGGATAAAAAGAGGTTCACGTTTAATGTAAAGCATCCCCATATAAATCAACATGCCACCCAGACCGAACAGGATAAGCACCTCGCCAATTGGAAGCGTTTTGGTCGCCACTTTAACAAATGCGTCCTCAATAGCGAATGCGCCCATAGCCGCAACCATCCAAAGACTACCGATCAGGTTTTGCCGATTTATTTCGGTATATATAGTGCTCTCCAAGACCGCTTGTCTCCAAAGTAATTCGTTGTTAAAAGGCTTAAATTTCAATTCGTTTGCGAAAAAGTATAATTTTCTATGAAGATCGCTCTCAAATTGGCCGACTGACATAGCTCGGCCTTAGAAATTGATACTGATAGTTAGTGTGTCTGCGCTGACGTCAATTTATGCAGGACTGCTAAAGACTTGTCACAAAATCACTAAGTGTAGACTAATACATGCTAGCTATAAGACTGAACGAAGTGACGGGTGCAAGCCGATGCAATTGTTAGATGACCTATTTATCCAACCAACACAACTCATATACAAGTATTCCATTACTGATGAATTTAAGTTTATGCACTTTACTATAATCGTCCTTAGGTTGAGGTTCTACACCTATTTGTAACGTAACTGTACTTTTGGAGATTATTTCATCATTCATTATAACTATCGCTTTAGATAATGAATAAAGTCTCCTGGAAAGCATAATAAATCACCCCATAAAGGTTTATCGCTATCTGGAGTTCCTTGTCGTCAAGTTCTGCCAAATCTTTTTGTAAAAACCCTATGTTTGTTAATGGCGAACCGACACCTCGCAATTGGGTTTTAAAATAAACGTTTCGTCGATGTATGGAATGTGGAGATTAGGATTTTTAGTCGCAATTTCAATTACATATGAAACAGAAACAATAATTTGGGTACTTTCATGAAGCATAGATACCGCAGGATGAGATACATCCAAAGCTTGCTTGACGTTTTGACTTTAATAATTGGATAAATTGGATAAGTATCGACGGTACAAGGGTAGTATTCACTATACTCGTCAAGAGTAAAAATAATATAGAGATAAGAAACGTTGTTTTCAAAATCATCTCAAGATTTAATAAATTGCCGAAACAAATAGTAGAAGCAAAAAGAGTAATGTCTTTTGGTTTAAAAATTATAAACTAAGCAAAAAATCAGAAAAAATAGAGTAAAGAAAATAAAACCTTTTTTATAACCGCGATTTCTTACTTTTATCCAAAACTCTTTTTGTGCTTTTTGCTCAGCATGACTTAACAAATGTTCACAGTGAGGACACCTATTCCCAAGATACATAATTAACTGACATTTTGGACATTTTGCAGAAGGTGAAAACTCTGCCATTCCCATGATGGTTGGTTTCTCAGACTTCATTATATCTTTGCCACATAGGGCCCCACAATTTTAAGATAAGCTTGCTGGCAGTATTTATTGGAAATAGGCTGCATGCCGCCAATATTAGGCCTAGGGAACAAGTTTATTGGTTTTGCCTTTACGCCCAAAATAAATACCACCTAATCCACCTGCATAAATTAAAAATTGTTCTATACCTAAAACAGCAAAATAGTACCAACCTTGCTCATCAAGTAAGGCATTGCGCATTTGTATATCTTGCCACAAGGATATAAGACCTATCGAGTACAAAGCACCAACAAAAATGAATATTGCACTCAGCCACCATCGAATAAAACTAACTGTAATAGCGACTATAAAAATTCCAACGCCAGTGAAAAGTATCTCTATAAGACTTGGCATTTTATCCGAAACTTCGGCAAATGCAGGAAATGGTAGAATTGTTGCTAATGGAAAAAGATATTTCATGCTACCCCTAACCCTCACAATGACGGGTAAAACCGCATGCGTTTCCCGCTGATAAGCAAAGCATATTTGATACTTTTATTGAGTCGGAACATGATTGAAAAAACGATCAGCTTGGGTCGCTAAATGTGGCAATTGTCCGAAATCAACTAAGATACTTGACCTTAATTGCCACTCTTCTGGATGTCCAAGCATATCTTTTAGCTGGAAAGAAAAACAAACCTCTCCAACAGATGAGCAAATTGCAGAGAGACTAAACTGACTTTCTATGGACCCCCATTTACGAGCTGATTTCCATGGTTTGTTAAATGCAGCCAACTCATTTAAAAAATTTAGCAGCCCCTTTTCATCTGTATATGTGCAAACGCGAACGGATGCACAAGCAACTCCAGATGAATGGACGATAAAATAATCATGCTCAGGATGAGTGAACCTGAGCGAGTTAGCTGAAACTGATGAATCTATCGAAAATTCCATCTTCCCTTGAGCACCTAATGTTTTAAAACACAAAAAGATTGGTATCTAAGCGGCGGAGGCAACCAATGTTTTGCCTTATTATAGTTATTTTGAAAACAAACTAACTTTTGTTGGTGAGGATTTTGCCAACTCTAATACTTCGTTGTAATTTAACCCGTCAATTTTTTTACCAATAATGAAATAGTTGATTTCGTTAGTCATTGTAGGGTCTCCCTCTATGTCATAAAAACTTTTGACATCTGAAAACTGTATCGCCATCAAAGCCATTAGAAACTCAACTTCCTCTGCACGTTTTAGACGTTTGCTTACGTACAAAATTCCCTGCTTCGTTGATTCAATTGTTGAGCCATCAAATACATAATCTCTTTTTATGCTTGCGCAGCCGCTAACAATAATAATGAGTACAGCACAAAAAATATGTTTCATCGAATCTCCTTATAAATATTGTAACTTCCCTTGAGCCTACTTTTTTAGGTGTTGATATCTAATTTACTTGGTTGCGCTATATGCCTACACCCGATGGTTTATCAATAACACCTAAAAAGAGCGCTGTGAGAATAAACATAACATACTTTTTATCGGTCTCGAAATGCACAGAAAACTTGTTGATTTGAGCACGAGCGCCTCGTAAGTGAAGTGATTTACAATTCAAAACAACACACTAAGGACTTAACTTAGTGTGTTGGTGTTGCGGGTTAAAATCATAAATTCGATTTAAGAAACAACTCAATTTGACTGAGCATCCACTCAGGTTCGTCAGCCATCACGAAGTGCTTAGCGGTTGGGGCATAGGCCATGTGCTTAAATTCTTCCGGAATATTAGCCAGTTGCGTGACGTAATTGTTTTTTGTAGCAGCATAACTTACATAAGGCGCTGCTTGTGCCGGTGCGCCAATTGTAAGCACGGGGCGTTCTATTTCATTGAGCTTATCTCTGAGATCTAATTGCATCAATTCACCGAATGCCTGTCCCGATGTCATTGGGTCTGAAGTCATCATCTCATTTAGCATTTGTGAGTGCCAAGCTTCATTATTCGCCATCGATTTGACCATGATTTTAGGATCAAATGAACGTGGTGTTTCGCCACTTGGTGCTTGCTGATTAGCAAGTAAAGCCCCAAGTGCTGGTAGTCCATCAACATTCACAATTGCTGATATTTGAGGATGTTTTTCTGTTGCCAACCACAAAGCTAAAGTTCCGCCAAGAGAGTGACCGACAATCACAACGTCTTCTAATTTATTTGTGCGGATATAGTCTAAAATCGCATTCTTTTGAAATTCAAGATAGTTAGCGCCAACGGTTTCTGGTGCGGCGGCTTTTACCCCGGAAAATCCAGCTAAAGTAAGGGCATGAAGTTGATAACGATCAGAAAAGTGCTCAATGGTATCTGTCCATACAGCAGCGGAAGAAGAGACCCCAGGAATCAAAATGATAGGCTTACCCGCTCCGGATACCACTGCATTAAATGCTTCATATTGATGAGTAATTTTAACTGTCGGTTTGCTGCTTTGTGCGCTGACATAGCCTGAACTAACTGAGCTAATTAAACATAGTGATAAAGCCAAAATTTTCGTTATTTTCATTGTTGTTCCCCAAATTTGTTTGAGGTTTAACTTTATCCCTATAGCAAAAATTAGGTCAGTGTGTTTTGTCATTCATTCACGATGACAAATGTCACTAATTTTTGAGACACCCATTCTTTTACCATGACCCCCATCATTTTCTTACTGAGACACCCATAGCATTTTCTTACTGAGACACCCATAGTAATAAGCCCTCATTCTCTGGTTTATTCAGAACGGTAGAATCATGTGAATATTGTTAATTTGGGTTTTGAATTTAAAATTTTCGGAGGTTTTTGAATTGCTATGTCTTTATTAAGATATATATCAGATTTAACGCATATTATTGGCAGCAAGAACTGCCCACCTTGCAGGACTATTTGGATAGTACTTATTAAGACACCCATTATTACCAAAATAAAAAACAATATGTACACTTTGAAAATAAAGCGCCTTCAGAGGTGATATAGAGGTAAAGCACTTTGTTAATTTTTATATAAATCTACTGCGTAATAAAAATTACTAAAGATGGGTGTCTTCTTTATTTTTAAAAGAAGTTTTTCATCCCATAGCACTAATTTCAGCTAAGGCTGTTTCAATTTCTTGTTCATTATTAAGTAATGAAGGTGCAAATCGGGCGTAGCTTTTCCGATAAGGAGTACTACTCATGATTATGCCTTTTTTATGCATTCTTTTTACTACTGTTTCAGGATCTATTCCATCTACGTCAAAGCAGACTAAACCCGATGAAAGCGCGCTACTCTCAGGTGTATACAAGGTAACATGAGGCATTTTTGCTAGTCCGACTTTGGTTTGCTGGTTTAATTGATGGATGCGGTTTTGTACATTTTCTTTGCCTAATTGCAAATGCAATTTAAAGGCCTCGGGTAACGCCCAGCGGTGCTCAAACGAGTGGAAACCACCCGGTGACATGTGTTCGCCCACTGGCACATTTCCTGGTTTCACCAATCCCATCCAAACATCGTACGATGCACTAAAGCTAGGAATAACCGCTTCAGCCTGATCCCAAGCTTTATCGTTACCCCAAATAACACCAGTTCCTCTAGGACCAAAAATCCATTTATGCGTACCAGCAATGAAAAAATCACAGCCAAGTTCGCTCACATCTTGATTTTCAATCCCAAATCCATGAACTCCGTCCACACAAAATAAGATTTGTTGAGCTGACTTACGCGTTTTATTAATTCGAGCAATCTCATCGGCCATTTCTCGTATAGGGAGTTTAACGCCGGTCGACGAATGAACCCATGTGGCGGCAAAAACTCGGGTGTTAACATTTATTGCTTCTTTTAAGCGGGCAACAACTTCCTTAACATTCACTTTTGCTGGATTATCATAAAGAGCAATACGCTGGATTTTAATACCGCTTCGATTCGCCCTATGAACCAATGACATATCCGTTGAATAATGATCATGAACTGTTTGCAAAATTTCTTCACCGGATTGTAACTTTAATCCACTGTAAACCATGGCAAGCCCCATAGTGGTACTGTCGGTTAGGGCGATATTCTCCCCTTTACCGCCCATATATTGAGCCGCACTATTTGAAATTTCACTATCGATAGTTAGGAAGTTTTCGTGCCAGTAATCAGAAGGGTTTTCATCAAAAGCTCGTCGATGTTTTTCGATAGCATCAGCTACAGGCTTTGGGTGCGAAGCCAACAAAAAAGTCGATAACTGTATGTAGTCGTGAGTCAGTGGAAACAATTTTCGCAATGCACGCCAATCACCGGTTCGAACTGTTGAAACCCCCATATCAGTGCTTGAAGAATGTGCTAGCACAGCTCCAGGGGCCAACATACTCGCTCCAATCCCAAAACCTAAACTATTCAAAAATTCCCGTCGTTGCATCTCTATCTCCTTTTTAATTTAGATAATATTTTCGATCTTGAATTTAAATAAACGAAAGCAACTAGTTGGGTTAAGTGCAATGACAACTAATATCGTTAAAAATCTCATATTAAGGGAAATTAAGTATAGTCCATTTTTGACATAGCGACTTTAATGGGTAACACAGTGAAAACACGTGCATTAAACCTTTGCTAATGTGCAAGAGTGACGTATTACTTTATCGATTTATTGGCAGTTTGAAGCATCAAAATTGCGTCAATGCCCCAACCTCAAGTAACTATTAAGAAGTGTCTATTAAGACACCCAAAATAAAGTGCCTAATGCCGATTAAGACATCCAAATTATTAAGTCCCTTTAATCCAAACCAATTCAGAGCGAAAAAGTGATGTGAATATGGCGCTTTTGGGCTTTGATAAGAAAGTGGGGGGAAGTTTGGA
>NZ_JAUORY010000024.1:0-73313 GCF_030548145.1 Aliiglaciecola sp. 2_MG-2023 | reverse complement strand
GAACTAAAACAGTTGGCTCAGTTTCGCTTCGCTACACATTTTAGCCAACAATTTTAGTCCGCTTAAGTGGACGTTAGGTACTTAAATGGACTTTTTAAAAATATTTGCCGCTTCAATGTTGTGGTACCCACTTTTTTTAATTCCTTCTGTTTTCGGTTTCGTGACTTACTACTTTGTTATTAAAGGTGCTTCAAAGTTAACTAAAATAAACTGGGCAACGATTATCGCTCCTTGGCTTATCTGGTTGATACTGATGTCATTTTTTTCTACTGGCAAAAAGTCACTTGCAAACTTAATTGAGCCAGTAATATTAGGTGGTATTGTAAGTGTGCTTTTCATCATCTGGGCATTGATGAAAAAATATTCTAATGTAAGTGGAGTAATTGGCTCAACAACAGTGTTTGTAGCAAGTTGTGCATCAGCATTTTTGTTGTTTTTTCTTGTCCCTGGGCTGCCCGAATGAAAACAGTACCTAACAAACACATCATGTTCATTCGCTTCGCTCATTGGGACGCAAACTCACTGGCTGGCGCTTCGCGCAAGTATAGCCAGCAAGTCTGCGCCCCATATGTGAAGCGTTAGATTGCCTATGAAGTTTTTGAAATTCATTATACTTATATCGATTCTCAATTTAGTTTCGTGTTATCGGATACATCACGATCCACATGGAACTATGTACTTTTCAGTTTCTAATTCGAATAAGTCAGAGTTGATACAAGTATTAGACGAATTTGCGGAAGAAAACACACTTGCAAAAATTCAGGAAGGCGGAGAGAGGATGCTTCCTGAAAAGATGAAGGTACACGTGCACGCTATATATGAGAACGATGACAATTACCAAATAGCTGTTCAGAATTTTCTTAATGCCAGTTGCTATTCTGCTTCCGCTTACGATTTTGATCAAATTGATTCAAAGGTTGCTACGAATCTTGCAGAAAAATTACAGCACAAGTTGCTTTTAGAGTTTGAAGATCAGATTACTTTTTACACCGATCAATACTGTAAACAGGCAATCTAACAAATGAATTATGTCGTTCATAAACTCACTGGGACAAATACTCAAAGCGTTATAGCGCATAAGCCTTTCAGATTATGGTTTAGCGCCAAGGCGGATATCTTCCGTATTTCTTCGAGTTAACGACTGCTTTTTTCCGCAATTCCCCTGTGGTTTATTCAATTCAAAATACTTCTAACTCAAATAGCTTTTATACAAACCTGTTCACAGTAACGTTTATCAATAGTTGCAGTTTTCTGGTTGTTTGGTTTAGTCTAGGGTATTAATTTAAATCAAGTTGTTGTGTTAACTGCTTGTGGCGGCAAAGCCGCGATAGTGAAATGGGTTGGCGCAATAACAAACGTATGTTGCTGACCCAAACTCGCGGCCATTGTTCGTGCCTCACAAAGTTTAGGCCACAAGTTTGTGCAGCAAATTCGGACGTTAGGCAATCAACATGAGCAATAAGCTAACATTTTTCGATTTGTTGAAAACTTATGGAGTTAACTCTTCAGAGGTTAGGCTGGTACGTCACGGCAATAAAGAAATTGACGTATTAAAGACCTTTTTAAACGAGACACAAAAATTTACTGAATATACCGCTTGGCAAAAATCAGGTAAGTATGGTGATGCAAAATATCTAGCTATATTCTCACCTGCTAGAGGAACAACATCATTATTTCTCGGCTTATGGAAAGTTAAAGGCGTCACTGCAAACAAAGATTTAGAACCAAAGCACTTGGCGCTTTTGCAGAAATATAGGCTACCTGAAAGGTGGTATGAAAAATCAGTTCGATATGACCTCGAACTATCGAGCGAAATGCTAGATCTAAATCAGCGGCTTGTAATTGATTGGGGTGGCTCAACGGTTAGCTGGGTTCAAAGAAAAAACAAGAGCGTGGTTGAAATTCGACCAATAAATTCTATTGGCGAATTTAGTTCATACGACAGTATTTTACTGTCATACGCCGATCTTCAAAAATTGATTAGCGACTCTGATTCAAATGCAACTTGGGTCAATGCACTATCCTCCGTAAATGGCGTTTATCTAATCAAGCATATAGTCGATGGTCGCTTATATATAGGCTCTGCCTATGGTAAAGGAGGTATACTTGGGCGTTGGGGTTCATATGCAAGAACAGGTCATGCTGGTAATAAGCTGCTTAAATTTCTCGATCCCAGCAATTTTGTATTTTCGATTTTGGAAATATCACCTTCTACAATGTCAGCCGATGATGTCATAGCAAGAGAGAATCGCTGGAAAGTGTGTCTTGGTACCCGAGAGTTTGGGCTAAATGACAACTAAATACCTAACAAGTCAATCAACTACGCGCCTTCGGCGCCGGATAGCTAAAAGAGTGGTTTCGCCACAACGCTGCCGGTTATTGAGGCGTTATGTTTCAAGTGGACGCCAGATGAGATTTCTTTTTATTCTTGTTCTTGTTCTTTTAGGGAGCGTAGCCTGCACGTCAGTGGACGCAGGAAAAGATAATGTACAAAGCAATTTCTTTGCAGGCATCCAAAATGACGTTTTAGTATACGAAGGAACAATAACGAAGTCTTCGAATTTAGCAATTTTTCAAGCATTTGAAAAAGCAAAGGAAAAACCCAAGAGACTTATCATTTCAAGTCCAGGAGGAGATGTTGGGGCAGGGATGGAACTCGGCGAGTGGATACACAGCAATAAGCTAAATATAGAAATAAAAAATCTATGCTTATCCTCTTGTGCAAACTATGTTTTACCCGCCGGTCATATTAAATACTTGCATAAAGATTCAATTTTAATGTGGCATGGAAGTGCTTGGCAAAAAAAGTGGGATACCACAGATTCTGATGAATCATTTTATGCTAGTTACTTACCTAAAATGAGAAAAAGAGAAGCTGCTTTTTATAATAGAATAGGAGTCGATAATCTTATTACTGTGTACGGACATAGTGAAATGACCATGTGGGATAAATTTAAATCTTTTTTTGGCACTAGTTTAATAGGATGGGACTATAGTTTAGAAGACATAGAGCGATTTGGTATATCGAAAATTATTCTCATAGACAATCATTGGAATTGGCGCGAATATCGGCCTAGAGCTCGTAACGCGATAAAACGGATTACATTAAAACAGAACTATGAATTTATGCTTCATAGGTTTGAAAAATAACAAAGAAATTAAGCACGTCCGCTGCGCGGGCTGGGACGCAAATATGTAGGCTGCGCCCCTTATTTAAAAGTTATATTTCACGAAGGAATAGAGTTGAACAAAGATGATGTCATATCAATTTTAAAATTAGCTCAGGCTCAAAGGCTTCCTGAAAATTTAAACTCAGATTCAGGATTAAATCTAGATTGCGTAAAAGATTTAATTGAACGCGGTTATATTCAAGCTATTGATATTTCTTCTAAATCAGGTGTAGGTTCTATAGAACCTAAAATCACTATTTCTGGTGTCGAGTATTTGGAAGCTAATTCAAGCAAACCTAAATGGTTTCACTCCTTTCCAAATCGTATTGCAGTAATTTCATTAATTGTAACTGTCATTGGGGTATGGTTCGCAGTAAAGTGAAATATAATAATATTGTTAGGTTCAAGAGAGTAATGTTAAGACTTTTTCTTTTTTTGAGTGTTTTCGTTGCTGCGATTTCCGGCTTTGCTGCTGAGCCCACTAAAGTGTCCACTTATGCAAAATATGTTAATGCAGACCATGTATCTATTAAAGGTAAACTTTTTACAATCAATGAATTACTAGAACACTTAGTTAAAGAGTATTCTAATGGTAAAGTTATAGAACTTTCGATATCCGGGAAGCCTTCTGAACAGAAGTCGATATTGTCTCTGGCTGCTAAAATAGAGAAAAGTCCAAATTATAAGGCTGATGGTGTGGCCGTTTTTATAGTGTCGTGGTAGCCGTAAGCGGCAGTGCCTAACAAAACATCAACCGGATGCTGGCAAGAGCGGCCACCACCGCTTATGCAAAGCGGGATGTGGCTTAATAGTAATTCACATACCTGAACTACTTTATAAAATTAAGGAACTCAAAATGAAATTATTAACAATACTTATAATAGCGCTTCCCTTATTTTTTAGTGATGTCAAAGCTGCATCATTAACAGCCGATGATTACGAAAAGGCAGAAAAATACATTATTGAATCTGCTACTGACTGGGCTAATTCAGTTGTTACAGGTGATATATCTAAACGAAAAATATACTTTGCTGAAGATTTTGTTGGTACTGAAACTGATGGTTCACGTTATGGGAAAAAAGATAGAATAAATGAAACAGGCCCATCAAAAGTATATGTTTCAAATGAAATAAACAAGATCAAAGTAACATTCTATGGCGAGACAGCCATTGTTCATGGAGATGAAATATGGGTTAAAAAAGATGGCTCTACTGGTCGCTGGGTTTGGACAGATGTTTGCGTTAGAAGAAACGATATCTGGCAACTTGTAGCAGCACAAGACGCTGAAGCTCCAGTTTCAAAAGAGTAACTTAATAGCTAAACTTATAATTCAAATTACAGTTGTGAGCACACATAACAAGCCAAGTCAGTGTGAATTTCACTCGCTGAAAAGTGATCATAAAATCCGCTGCTTGGTGCGTTAGGTTTCAGATGAGTAATCAAGGCCAATTGCGCTGGCACTCTTATCAAATGTATTATTTAACTCTGTTATTTGGGGGCTTTTTATTTTTTGCTGCTTTGACTGAATCACTAACTGGTGATTTAAAAGCGGGTATCGTGTCATTGATTGGATTGCTATTGATAGTGGTATCTCTTATCACGATTGCTCGCAAGGGTGTTTGGGTGGAGATTAATGAATTCGGTGTGACATATCGTAATTTATTTGGCCATAGGAGGCTCAAGTGGGAGGATATTTCTCACAGCTACACTCTGAAAGTTAAGTTAACTACTTCAGTATATATAAAAAGTACGAATGGCAAATCAGTGGCATTGCCAATAACAGGTAGCAAAGCTAAAGCAATTTCAGATACGATAAATAGTAGGGTAAATAAAACCTAACAAAAGAATGAAGACAGATTTGTCAGCAAAGCGCTGCCAAACCGCTTATTCAAAGTGTTATAAATACAAGGAAACTTCGATTATGAAAAATAGTATTGTCATTTTAATCACTACTCTTATAGTTGGTGGTTGCGCATCAACTAAAGTGGAAAAAGAGTATTCGGATTTATCAGTAACTCAGAACGAAATTCAATCTTCTAAATGGAGCCAACTTAATCGCTTTCCTCCCAGGTATCCGAAACAAGCAGCAATTAAGTCTATTGAAGGGTGTGCTACCGTTGAATATGTAATAACACCTCAAAATGAAGTTAAAGACATAACAGTAATAGCTTCAACAAGTAAGCAGTTTTCTAAAGCGGCTGTGAACGTGATTAAAAACTGGAAATGGTCAGAATTACCTAAAAATATTCTAACTCAGCCTGTTAAAACGCAAACCCGATTTGATTTCTGTTTCGACAAGCCGAATCAGCCTTGTTCAACAATTACACCCAATTATTCATGTCCAAGTGACGATATCATTTATTCTACAGGCATGCGTGTTAAGGTCAGTGGGTAATGTATTCATAACAAACGTATGTTTCTGACCCAAACTCGCTGGCTGTGGCTCATTCTTCGCCAAGCATAGCCAACAAGTTTGTGCAGTATATACGGTGCGTTAGTTGAAAAGGAAATAGCATGTCGAAAGATCTGCAAATGCAGTTACATAACCAATTAAATGTATCTCAGGGTAAATATACCTATTTTTTACTGGCTATAGCGGCTTCTGCGATCGTCTTTTCAACTCAAATTACTAAAGATGGCGTGTTTTCAATTTCACTAATCCCACTGGGACTCGCAGTTCTATCTTGGGGTCTAAGTTTTTACTGCGGTTGTCAAAATATCCTTTACACAAATAGCAATACAATCGCTAATATTGAATTACTAAGAGTTGAAGCTGGTGAGCACGAGGATGTATTAACACACCCTCAGTTAATGCAAGCAGCTTCAGAGGGAATACGTAAAGCATTTGAATCAAACACAGATAAACTGTGCAGTTATAATAATTGGCAATTTCGTTTTATATTAACTGGCGCAGTCTTATTTATCATTTGGCATTTAATTGAAATGGCAATGCGGACAATTGGCAACTAAAAATTAATATGCGGTTCTTTGGGTCCGCATCATTTAACTGTTAGCGGATTATTGATTTTGGAGTTTATATATGCACGAGTTAGTTAAAACATCTGATGGTGACTTTGATGTTTATTTAAAACCTATTGATGATGAGACGGCTGAAGATCAATGTATGTTTAGTAAAGTATCCCATTCTATAGGGTTACTTAATAAGTATACAAAAGATTTTCTCGATGAAGCTATTGATACAGCACAAGCTAAGTATTCAAAAGGATTTCAACTTAATTCAATTGAGATTAATGCTGTGAGTACAGAAATGTACACAACAAAAGTTATTGGTTATTTTGATGATGATGAAAATCATTTTTGGTGGGTGTTGTTTGAATCTAGATTAATATCTTATTCAGTTGCAGATATTGCTGATACAACATTTTCCCCAAAAGAGCTTGGTCGTTATTAATCAGCTAACAAACGCCTGTTGTGGAAACATACTCGCTGGGCTGCGCCCAAAGCACTCGCATGTTCCACAAAGGCGAAGCGTTAGCCGTAAATTTGAAACGGCAAACGCGTGTGATACTATAGTGATACATTTGCGTATTTTATAATCGGATTCATCATGAGAGTAGAGCTAGTAACAACATTAAAGCGACAAGCAACCAAGATATTGGCTGAGCTACATTCGTCAAAAGAACCAGTGTTAATAACAGAGCATGGACAACCGTCTGCATATTTAGTTGATGTAGATGACTATGAGTTCATGCAACAACGAATGCAGATACTCGAAGGTGTTGCTCGAGGCGAGCAAGCTATTAGAAATGGCGATACATTCTCTAATGAAGATGCAAAAGAAAAAATGAGTAAATGGCTGAAGTAAAATGGACTGCTCCTGCTTTAAATGACTTAAACGAAATAGTTGAATATATTGCGTTAAGTAATTTACCTGCAGCCAAAAATTTAGCACAAAAGCTGTTTGATAAAGTTACTAGACTAGAGAGACATCCTGAATCGGGGAAAATCCCGCGTGAATTAAAAAACTTAAACTCTAGAGAAGTTGTTGTTAATCCATGTCGTATTTTTTATAAAATAGATAATGATCTAGTTTATATACTTCATGTTATGCGGCAAGAGCGTGATCTGAGAAAGTTTATTTTACGCAGATAAATCCCGCACCGCTTCATCTTCTGGCTCGGGTACATAGATAGGCGTGAGATCTTCTGATTTGAGTAATTTGACTAGTTTGAGTGCATCACGTCTGTCCGTTTTAATCCGTTCACCCGGCTTTTTAGGAATAAGGGACGGTGCGACCACATAACAACAGTGGCCTAGGCTGGTGATCAAACGATAAATCCAATAGCCACAAGGTCCTGCTTCATAGACAACATGTAATGTTGCACCTGGATATTTAGACTCGAACTGTCTTATGAGTTTTTTCATGCTGACTTTAGACGACGGTATTCTGCCATAATGCACAGGCTGTGCCCCTCGTTGTTCTTCGCAATAAGCCACTTCGTTAAATTCTTTGTGAGTATCCAATGCTAAAAAAATTATGCTATGTTTGTTCATGCTAGCCTCCAAATGAATTAGTCTTTAGCGAACTAATTATGGTTCCGGCCAGCGCTCTGGTGGCTTTTAGCTAACCCACGAAAATGCGGAGGCTAGCATTATCAAAGGGAGTAATTGTGTCTATGTGGCAGTTGAGAATGAACCGATTTATTAGCGTTTTACTTATCGTCCTTCTGTGCGGTTGCACTTCGACCAAGCCCAAAGAAGTAGAGTTAAATTTCTCTTATCAGGATAACTACGACTACTTTGGGTATGTTACTCATTGGGTTAAAAATCCAGACATTCCCCCTACAGGTAACAACTTAGTCGGCGCTAAAAAGGATTTTGCACACTGCAAGAGCGAGATAAAAGAACATCTAATTGAAGCACAAGTACCAAGTCGTGATATCCAATATGCATTTATTGTAGAGTGTATGTACAAAAAGGGTTGGTTCTTATCCGCACAGACTTATATGGTTACGCAGTAAGCCACACAAGAATATTGTTATATTTCAAGGAAGATTAATGAGTTCATTTGAAGAATTGAAAAAAAAGAGATATCGACTCTCTCAAAAAAAGCTATGACCAAATAGCTAAAACAACAAGTCTTGGGCTTAGTTTTTACCGCGAAGAAATTGCTCGCCGTGAAAATGAGGAATTTAACTCTAAAATTCAGTCCATGACTTCTCAAATGCGTAACATGACTATTTTCATCATGATATTAACAGTCATTAACGTCGTGGTTGTTATCTATGATGTTTTCAAGGATGTTTAAAAATTGAAATATAACAACTCATTAAACTCGCTCACTTCGTTCGCTGGGACGCATACACGCAGGGCGGCTTCGCCATTATGCCCTGCGTGCCTGCGCCGGTTATTGAAAAGTTATGTGCCAAGGAAATTGAAGTGGGGTTAATTGAATCTATATTGATTGGTTTGCAATTTGACCGATTGCAAAAACCATTGGTGTTTTTCTCAATGCTTATTGGTTTTTTCTTTTTCTCAGTCGCAGGGGGGGGGCGTTCTTTATGGCGTATCAGAAGTAGTTTTTAGCGACAAGGAGGGTAAAGATGCAATCATTGGTCCTTTAGTCGGGATGATCGCTTTTTCTCTCCTATTCTTTGGGCTGGCTGCGGTTTGTGGTCATTTTATAAAAAAGTGCGTGAGGTAATGTCACATAAGAATATTGTTAACTGCCTATGAAATTGACCACCGACTTTGACAAACTAGGATTTCATGACGCTTCAATTGAAAAAATTGAGCGTCAGTCTGAATCTGTTATTTTGGATATAAAAGGTGCATTTATTTCAAAAGAACACCCTGGGTCAGGAGGCCAAGACTGGAAGGTCGAAGAAGCTACATTAGAAATTCTCGGTGTAGCTGAAGAGAGAGCCACCTATTGGGATGATGACAAGGCGGCAAAGGATCATCCCGAGCCAAAATTTCCCCTGGATGAAATCATGCATGCATATTTTATGGATGGAGTGTTTTTATTCGAAGGGTTTAAACAAACAGAACCATGGTACGAATGGTTTATAACTGCAAATTCATTTATCTTGGAGGTTAAAAGTGCATCCAAGCTCAGTAGTTAACAAAGTAAGCAACCTTACTCCGCATTGCGTGGTTCGTTTGGCTCACTTTACCACGCAATGCTACGCTCGGTTATTACGGCGTTAGGCGCAAGGGAAATTCATGCATACATTAAGATTCAAAAAGATAGATGCTTTTGCCTCCCAATATTCAACAGGGAATCCAGCAGCTGTAGTATATCTTGACTCAGCAGAAAAGCTTTCCAGTGCGGAAATGTTACAACTAGCAAAAGAACTGAAAGGGTTTGTCAGTGAGGTTGGTTATGTCAGTCCAGGGACTGATACTGATTACCACCTTCGATATTTTTCTTCTGAAAGAGAGGTCGCCTTCTGCGGACATGCAACAATAGCTATCCTAAACGACATAGTCGCCAATAGTAAGGCAATGCAAGAAAAGTCAATATTGTCTATCTCGACAATGACTGATCGTTTAATGGTTGAAAACCGTTACAAAAGTGAGAAAAGCGTTTATATATCGGCACCACCCGCTCGGTTCTCCTCAAAAAATATTAGCATAACTGATATTGTCTCAGCATTTAATTGTCACATTAATGACATTGACCAATTACAACCAATCCAAATTGTGAACGGAGGGCTTGCGACTCTTATTGTCCCTATAGCTGGACTAGAGTCCATACTTTCTGTGACGCCAGACCTTCAAACTCTCAACAAATTTTGCATACAAATTGGAGTGGATATTATTATCTTGTATTCGTCAGAAACTGTTGCTCAAGAGTGTAAATATCGGACGAGAGTTTTCGCACCAACATTTGGTTACCTTGAAGATCCAGCAACAGGTTCAGGCAATTCAGCTTTAGGTTATTATCTCTTAAAGCACGGAAAGTGGGATGGCGAGATGATAAAAATAGAGCAAAATAGTTTCCGAGACTCCCCGAATTACGTGCAGATTTTTTCAACAGAAACTGATATTGAAAATTGTCAGGTCTGGTTTGGTGGAGGAGCAGTCTTAAGGATAGATGGGGTATATGTTTTATGCTAAAAAAGCTTGCCCAAAAGGGCCCAACAAGAAAAGTAAACGGACGGTTTCACCGCCGCTTATTGTGGTGTTACACCCGACTTAGAATTGAGTGAAAACATGTATATAGGAGAAGTTTCGAAGTTAACCGGCGCGTCAAAAAAAGCGATCCATCACTACGAGGAGCTAGGGCTGTTGTCGGAGGTGTCTAGATTAGGAAAGTACCGCATTTATGATAAGCATCATGTAGTTATAATCTCAATGATAAAGCGGGCGCAATCTCTGGGCTTTAAACTTTCAGAAATGCTGCCGATGATGAAGGTTAAATCGAAAGAGAATCGCTTTCCGATCGAGATTGCTATAGATGCAATAGAGCAAAAGCAGAAGCAAATTAAAATCGCGATCGAACAAGCCAAACAGTTAGATGTTGAGTTAGGGTCATTAAAAAAAGAACTGATTGATCAATTTTCGTTTGACCACGCAGACAATTAAAAACGCTTGACTATTCCCCTAGGGGAAGAGTTTATAGTCTTGTCACTTAATAATCTGATAGGTGAATATAAGATGTCTAATGTGTGTTTAGTAACTGGGGCAAACGGTCATTTAGGGGGGAATTTAGTTAGAGAGCTCATAGCGCAAGGAGAAACGGTAAGAGCAGGTATGCGTGATATTCAAAATGTGGATGATTTTTTTCACTTGAATTGCCAAGTCGTTTATACCGAAATGCAGGATATAGAATCAATGAAAAAAGTCCTGGAAGGTGTTGATATTTTATATCATGTTGCAGCTGTATTTAAGCATTGGGCTAAAGATCCTATTAATGAAATCGTCGAGCCGAATGTGAAAGGGACTGAAATTGTCCTTAAAGCTGCGGCACAAGCCAATGTTAAAAAAGTTGTTTATGTTAGCTCGGTTGCGGCTGTAGGACATGATGGGACTTATCTTGATGAAAATAGTTGGAACGCTTTATCTGACAATGCCTATTACAACTCTAAAATAAAATCCGAGCAAAAAGCATGGGAGCTGGCAAAAAAGTACCAACTTTGGATGGTTTCCGTTCTACCCTCAGCAATGATTGGTCCCCATGCCAATCGACTGACAGACACTATGCAGTTTATTGAAACAATTAGAACCAATAAGCTTTTAGTAGATCCTCATTTTTTCTTTAATTTCGTTGATGTTCGCGATGTGGCAAAAGGCATAGTGGCTGCTACTACGAAAGGTAATTCTGGTAGCCGCTACATATTGGCAAATAACAGAGCTTCGTCACTTCCTGAGATATACAAAGCAGCCCAATCGGCAGGAATTAACCTTAAGGTTCCAGCACGCTTACCAAAATGGTTGATGTATTTTATTGCCTTATGCTCAGAGCTAGGAGCTAAGATGACAGGTAAACCAGCTGAGCTTATTAGAAGCCAAGTGGCCTTATTCTACGGCGTAAGGCAAGAGTATGAGATAGCGAAAGCACGTAACGAACTGGGATACGAACCTCGCTCAGCCTCAGAAGCTTTACTTGGCGTATTTGAGTATCTTAATGGGCGCCAAAGTGAAAGATAGCATAACAAGTCAATGCTCGCGGAGCCAGCGACGTTGCCAATCATTTGTGATGTTGCTACGCTCCGTTATACCACTAAAATGGCTCCACTTCGCTGGGCCGCTGGCAGCACTTGGAAAGGAATCATATGTTTAAGCAAATTGGTCTTTTTGGAATTAGCTTGGCATTCATTACACTACTTTTTTCATTCTATGCAGCGTGGTATGCAGATATTCAGGTTTCGTTGATAAATAACGTTCTCAATAGCCTTATTTTTGCTTTCGTTGCCAGTATCGGTTTTGCTGTAGGTTGCAAAATTACCAACTTCCAATTCAATTTTAAGCAGCTTTCGATTGCAGCTATTGGCGTCTTTTTGTTTAATCACTCTCTACAAAATATACTTGATACAGCTAGCAAGCCTATCTTTATTAAAATATTAGTAATTTTTGCTGTAGCGTTACTTCTTTCCTGGCGCTTACCTGTCATCTTCAACAAACGTGCAGCTAAAAAATGATTTATGATGTTCGTAAATTCACCGGGAATCTTACTCGCAGGCTTTCGGCCAATGGGCTCCTAAAATCCCCATATGTTAAGCGTTGAGGCTCCTTTATGCATTTACTTAAAGTTTCAATTATAATTTTCACTTTGAGTGGGTGCAGTATTATTACTTCGTTGCTGTTTGTGACTTCATGCGCAGCAACTTCACCTCAATTGAATTTAGGTACTCCTGTAAATATTTATGGTGTTTCATCGTTATCACCACAAAATGGAAGTTGGTCTGTTATTACTTCAACTGGTTATCTAGTTGTACTTGGGACAAAGCTAAACGATAACAGTAGTGGCATCATAAATATGTCACTTTATCAATTACCTGAATTTTATTCAGATCAGGAATTCCTGTCACACGTGGTTAAGCATCGAGCATCCTCAGCAGATATCGGCAGGTTTGAACTTAAACAAAATACCGAAGAGTTAGTAAAACTAAATGGTGCAACATGCGTAAAGCACACAACCATTTCCCAAGATAACAATGCCAAAATCGACAGCAATAAATCAGCGTCAATGCAGATAGAATATCTTGGCTATAATTGTATACACCCTTTTAAAAAATCTGTTGGTGTTCACACAGAATATTCTTTCCGTCACTTTAAAGACAAAGGGCACCCAGAGCTAACTAAAAACGCGGAAGAGTTTTTTAGTAACATACAGTTTAATGAGCTTTAGTAGCATAACTAGGTGTTATGCCTCTACTATTTGATTTTTAACCCTAAATCCCTGGAGAAACCAGTGCAAAATTTGTCAATACTGCGTTTTCTGAGCGCCATCCTATTATTCGCAGCATCAGATACCATTGCTGCCGAGACTATCGCTATAAACCAAACCAACAAAGCACCACTATTCGACGGTAGTTGTAGTAAAGATGAATGGCGAGGCGCAACAAAGATCGAACTTCCAGCACAGGTTTCCGTTTATCTCATGCACGATAAAGAGTCTTTATTCGTTTGCGCCAAAGGTAAAGCCGAAGACTACACTGTTATCGATCTATACATAGAGCACGCCAAAACTGGAGATCTTTACAACCTTCATGCTTCGGCACAATTGGGTGAGCGATCGTTCACAGATAAACAGTGGAGTTAATCTAGGTGGTGGGAGCTCAAGGATTGGAGTGGATTCTGGGTGCCTTATGCAGGTAATGAAGAGACTGAAAGTGGAACGAGCACTAAATTCTTAAAAGGATCTCACAGGGAAATTCAGGTATTACGCAAGAAATTTGTGGGCAAAACTTGGAATATTATGATTGGTGTTAGCGCAATCAATCACGAACGGGAATATGGTGCTGAATTCTTTTATCCTGAAAATGCTATAAATACCGATAAGTCGACATGGCGGACGTTTTCATTTTCCGACGTCAAGGCCGTCAAAAAATGAACCTTCAACCTAACAAGTCTATAAATTGTGATTCGAACTAGCTTGTCAGTTTCTATTGCAAACAACGCAATTAAACTGCCAGCTTGTCTTACACATTATTGAGGTCTTATAAAAACGCACACCGAAAAAACGCGAGCAAATAACAATCGCATGCTTTGGGACAAAAAAACCTTTTTTCGTTTCTCTGCTTTTTAGGCCAGCGATGCGCAGTGTTGATCCGCTAAGAGGAAATTTCAGCAATGGATATAGTGATAGAGATACTTAAAAACACTTCGCTGTGGGAGATATTATTTCTATTTGGCTTAATTTATTTATTCTCTAATCGGGGTTTTAGAGAGCGTATAACCAAAATTAAATTTGGCGATTTTGAACTTGAGCTAATGGAGTTGAAGAAAGAAGTACAGGAGGGCAAAGAAAAGATAGTTGAATTAGAAGCTGAAGTTGAGAATGATCGCAGGTTGTTTGAAGATATTTTGGACAGTTTCGACCCTAGTGCGCCTGTAAGCGAACTAGCGGCGGCAAGAAGAGCAATTAAATCTGAAGCTCAGAATCTTTCGGAAGTTGATTCCTTGAGGAAGTACCTAAGAATGGGTGCACAACCTGAAGAGCTATATGTGGCTGCCGTTAGTATCAGAGAACGACGCCCTGTCACTTTACTTCCTGATTTAATTGGCTTTCTTGATGAGTTGTCTGATGATCGAGAGCTCGGCGGCTTTCGGTTGAATACAGTTTGGACTCTAGTAAGCGCCTTACATTTAACACTTATATCTTCAATTAGAGACGGAGTAGGCTCCAAACTGAATCAAACTAAGCTTAATCAGGCGGAGAAAATGCTCTGCAAACTCGAGAAGCATACAAAGGTTCAGTCTGATAGACCTGACAATCCCTTGAAGGGAATACGTGGACCAGTAAAGCATGCGTTAAACTGGGTAAAAAAGGGAATTAAAGATACGGCCTAACAAGAAAAATGTACACGACCCAATAGTGTTTGGCTCTTTTTATCATAGCCTAGGGCAATCCACAGAATCGGTCGCGTTATTGGCAGCGTTATAAGACATGGAGAGTTCGTAAATGTATGAGAGTCAAATATTTCAGCAATTTTGATTAGTTGGTTTTCAATATTATTAGTTATTTTTGTTGTTTAATTTTGCTTTTATTTTTACTGCGTGGTTTCAGTAGTGGAAGTATGGGAACAAAAAGTTTTTTCTGAAAACACTTTTTGTTTGGCCTATCAGTTTTTATTATAGGCTTAAATTTGTCGCGTTTGACGATAATGGCAGCTAACAATTTTGGCCACTCAAACACACAAGAAACCCGCGCCAATGCTTTTAAGCGTTGGGTATAAATGTATTTTTAACTACTAGGAACTGTTAATGATAATTAGAGATGCGGTTTTAGGTGATGCCTCAGAAATTGCCGAAATCTACAATTTCTATGTTGTAAATACGTGCATAACTTTTGAAGAGAGAAAAGTTTCAGATGAAGATATGTCTATTAGACTTAGCAAAGTCGCAGACTGTAATTTACCATGGATTGTAGCCGTTTTAGATGAAGCAATTATTGGATATGCCTATGCAACCAAATGGAAGGAAAGAAGTGCTTATCGGTTTTCCGTAGAGTCAACGATCTATCTTTCTAGTGAATATCATGGAAAAGGTTTGGGTGCCGTTTTATATGAATCGCTCCTTAGTAAGCTTAAACCTATCGGGATAAATAATGTAATTGGAGGCATAACTTTGCCTAATCCAGCTAGTGTTGGCTTGCACGAAAAATTGGGAATGGAAAAAGTCGCTCATTTTTCTAAAGTAGGCTTTAAATTTGATAAATGGTTAGATGTTGGGTATTGGCAATTGAGTCTACGCACCTAACGACAAAATTAAGTTCGCCGGCTACGCGCTCTGGGACGCTAATATGTGAAGTGACTCGATTTGCTCTGGTTTTAGTCCACATGCCAGCGCTCCTTATTTAAAAGTTAGGTGCACAAGTATCATGTTTAGATTTTTTATTTTGTTGATTAATTTTGTTTTAGCTGATTTTAGTTTAGCGACAGAAAAGGTAATTATTTCAAGTTATGCCAAATACGTTGCAAGCAATCAGCTTTCAATAAAGGGCAAAGATTATACCTTTGATGAGCTAATGGCACATTTGGAAAAGGAGACTTCTCAAGGCAATATTATCGACCTTTCAATTTCTGGAAAACCTTCTGAGCAAGATTTAATATTGGCTTTAGCGGCTAAGATCCAACAAAGACCTGAATATAAAGGTGATGGCGTAGCTGTCTTTATTATTTCGTGGTAATAGCTTCGTGGTAATTTTTAGATGTAAACTTAACAATCACATAACGTTCATTCGTTGCGCTCTTTAAAACGCATGAGGTAGTTGGCTTGGCCATTTTTTCCGTCGGGCTGCGCCCACATATTTGGAAATTTTATTCCAAGTGGTAGAGCAATAAAGTACTTTTTTATATTTATTGGGCACTAGGATACCAATGTCATGTCATTTTGTGGAAAAGCCTGCTTTGCATTGCCATTTACATTCCGAGCAGATTGGCTTTCAAATCTTTTCCATACACGTTCGTGAAAATAGAATACAACGGTATTAACCGCAGGCTCTACAAGGGCTACTGCACCACCTATAACGGCACTGCCAGTTAATAAATAAGTTACTGTAAATGCCACTGAAAAGTGCAAACAAGCGAAGGTAATTGTCTTTTTCATAATATTTTACTCAATTAGAATTTAAATCTGATAATGAGAATTATTATCATTAATGAGTTTGAAAGCCAATTGATTTTTACGAACACTGTCATCAAATAAATCAATCGTACAAAGTAGGGCGTATTGTAATTACCGAAGAAGTGCAATGCGGTCGACTTAAAAAAGCGGCATTTCAAATCATATTTATATACTGATCAGAGCATTTAGAAAAAAATTTTGTAAAGCATTAGCAGCTATTTCTATCATCACCTTTGCTGAATTAAAAGAGTCTCAAACTATAGATTTATGGACGCTAACCCAATAGAAAAAAGGTAATTAATGCCGCTATTCAAATACGATAATTTCTAAGTGAAGCTTAAATCTACTACTAATTTATAGCCATATTGTTTGAAGTAAGGGGGTAGAAAATGTGAAGATTTAACGCAGATTGCATTAAATAAGAGACGCTCCTGGTACGGCAAATAAGTTCTTTAACAATCTTAAATATCGACGCCAACCTCATGTTGATGATTGGCTTGTAGTCGTTATAAATGAACAATTGACGGACAGAGCAGGCTCGAGCGCAAATAAAACAGCTAGACACTCATATCAACGGCTTTTTTCGGGGTAAAACTACTGCCGATAGAAGCGACAATAACCAGAGCAATGGCTGCCCATTGTAGCAAACTTAAGTATTCGCTAAGAATGGCCAAGCCTGCAAGCGCTGCAATGGCTGGCTCTAAACTCATGAGTACGCTAAATGCCTGTGTAGGCATGTTTCTAAGGGCGACCATTTCCAAAGAGTAGGGCAAGGCACTGGATAGCACGCCAACCAATAATCCTAGTGGTAAAACTTCCCAGCTAAATAATGCTAATCCTTGGGTCACTACGCCAACAGGAAAAAGCATGATGGCCGCTACCGTCATACCTAAGGCCACTGTCACGCCACCTGATACTTGCTTGCCTGAGCGAGTGCCAAACAAAATATAACCTGCCCAGCAACCGCCAGCACCCAGCGCCATTAACGCACCAGCTAAGTCTAAACCTTCTGTACTAGTCAAATCAGGCATTAGCAGTACGATCCCAGCTATGGCACAGGCAACCCAAACGAGGTCACTTTTTTGTTTAGAGGAAAACAATGCCACAGCTAAAGGACCCGTGAATTCAAGGGCGACGGCTATACCTAACGGAATACGTTCTATTGCCAAATAGAACAGGATATTCATACCGCCTAAACATAGACCGTAGATAACAATGCTGCGCCAATCACTGCCATGAGGAAGAGTGCGCCACGGACGAAATACTAACCAAAGTATGGCAGCTGCGAATCCTAATCGTAGTGCAGTAGTGCCTTCGGGGCCAACTATCGGGAAAAGCTGTTTGGCTAAAGACGCTCCAGACTGAATAGTCACCATTGCCAACAAAACACAGCCTATGGCAGTGAGAAGTACACGATTGATTTGCATCGAGATATTCCCGAAAAATTAATAAAATGAAGTGGCCGCATTTTACATGAAGAAATATGAATTCACACTGCATCTTGCCTATTTCAAGCTGTAATATTGCTGCCGGATATGACGAACTATTTTTGTTGTGTTTGGTGATTTATTAGAATAGCTCAAAAGAATTAGCATGAAAAAGTGGGCGGGAGCTATTTTTAGCATAATTCGTCATAGTTTGAAGGCTAAATCTAGGCTGTATTTGTAGAGTGGTTGATTGCTTCCTCTATTCCTGATTTTGCAACGTCCATATTCACAATTTGATTCCAGCGCTACTGAGCTTTTATCAGCAGGAACTTTTTTACTAGGGCTATATTTCATCTTTAACGGTATTGTATCTCTTGGGCAGTATTATTTAGTGTTCAAATCTTTATCGGAACCTGAGCTTTTTTATTTTTGGCAAGGAATTGTGAGCCTAATATTTGGCCTTACGCTGAGTGTGTTTTCTTTTAGTGTATCAAAGTGGTGGAGACTTATAAGGTTTGCAGGTACATAACAAAGTTAATCAAGTGAGTTCCTTCATCGGCGGACGAATATTCGTTGGCTGGGGCTCAATTTTCGACAATTTTAGCCGACAAGCTTGCGCTCCATATGTGAAGCGTTAATCTTCTGGGAGATGTCCGATTGAGTATTCGTATCCGAAAAGAACAATCAAGCGATGTTCAAAGTATCCATGATGTTACTGTTGCAGCGTTTCTTGATGTAGCACATACCGATCACACGGAGCAGTTTATTGTTAACGCACTTCGTGAATCTGGTGTGTTATCGATTTCCCTTGTTGCTGAGGATGGAGGCAATATCGTAGGCCATGTGGCGCTTTCTCCTGTAACTATTACTGATGGTGCCAACAGTTGGTATGGTTTGGGCCCTATCTCAGTTCTTCCCAATAATCAGTGTAAAGGTATTGGCTCGAAACTCATGAATGCAGCTATTCAAGTGCTAAAGAATATAAAAGCTAAAGGTTGTGTTGTGCTCGGAGACCCAAGTTACTATCATCGTTTTGGCTTCAAGCCTACAGAGGGCTTGGTGCTACCTGATGTACCACCGGAGTATTTTCAAGCCTTGTTGCTTCAAGGAGATGCATCTCAAGGAGTTGTTACTTATCATGAATCTTTTTCTGCAAAGGGGTGAAAATGAATATGCGGCTAATAGTAACCGCATCATTTAACTGTTATGGCTATAAGGAAATTCCGAATGATTAAATGGATATCGTCGCTCTTTAGTAATAAAGAAGACGAAAATCAAGGTGTAAAGAGCCCCTATGCCGCTATAAAGGTTTGTTTTGACGAAAAAAATGCGTGGGTACATTGGCCAGAAAAGGAACCACAGTCTATTGCTTGGAATGAACTTATTGGCGTAGCGGTGGAAACAACTGATGAAGGTCCATTTGTTGAGGATGTGTGGTGGCATTTGGCAACCAAAGACGGAGTTATAACTTATCCTAGCGAGGCCACTGGAGCCGGTGAATTTCTGAGGCGCCTTCAAGATATTCCAACTTTTAATAATGAACGGCTCATAAAATCAATGTCATCTACAGAGAATCAAACCTTTATACTTTGGGATCATGAAGGGCGTCATGAATAAATCGATAACAATCGGCTCAAACCGACCTCCACTACATTGCTCGTTTGTGCTTTTCCGCTACACTCGAAAAAAACTATCAGTCCCGTTCGGCAGCTTAGCCGGACGTCATATTTACTGCATATTATAGGAGTTCAATTGCTAAATTTAACCAGAATAATAGTGTGTTTATCTAGTTCGCTCTTTCTTTTAGGGTGCGTCAATACAAACAAATCCATCGAAAGAAAAAGTTATTTCCCTTGGGAAAATGAAACTGGCTACTCGCAAGTGGTGAAACATGGCAACACTTTATATGTCTCAGGTATCACTAGCGAAAAGACTACTTTTGATGGGCAAATAGATGACATTTATACTAACATCAAGAAAATGTTGGCTGACTATGGTGTTGGTATGGATGCAATTGTAAAAGAGGTTATCTTCACTACAGATATTGAAGGGTTGAGGGCTGCTATTGCAACGCGAAAGGCTCACTTTAACGGTATATATCCATCTTCAACTTGGGTTGAGGTTAAAGGACTCTGGAGCAAATCTCACTTGCTAGAAGTTGAGATAGTTGCTGCGTTACCATAATTATAACAATACGAGTCAGTCAGACAGTTTACGTTAGTTTTTCAAGGAGGAATTGGATTTGGACGTTATTTTTTCTTACGCAGGGATTATTGCTTCAGTATGGATAGTTATAGGTATTTATATTGCTTCTCGGTTTTATCCAAACTATAGCCATTTAAAGCAATTTTGTAGCGAACTAGGCGCTTTTGATAGTCCTACTCAAAAACTGTCTCCTGCAATTAATAACTATCCATTAGGGGCGTTGCTCGTTGTTTTTGGATATTACTTAATCATTGCATTTCAGGCGCATCTACCAACTGTAGCAATAGGTGTAATGGTTATTGTTCATGGCATTTGTACTTGGGTATGTGGTTTTTTTCCGATGGATGCCGACGCATATACACAGTATCCTTCTAAAAGCTGTAAAATTCACTCATGGTCAGGGCTAATAATGCTCGCTTCATTCATCATTGCTCCGCTAATCGTTGCCTTTTCCAGCTATTATCCGTTGCCACTTCGAGTTTTTTCGGTTGTGTGTGTTTTGGGTTGTTTTTATTTTTCCTATAGATTAGCTAAAGCATTTAAAATAAAAACTGTTCCTGGGCTCCATCAAAGGCTCAGCTACGGCTTTCAGATTCTATGGTTGTTTGTTTATTCTCTCTACGTGGTAGCTAAAGCCTAACAAAAAAGTGTTAGCAGTTACTGCGTTCAAAAGTTCAGCTATTATCGTTATGACACAAGGAGATTTCGTAAATGTATGAGAGTCAGTCAAATATTTCAGCAATTTTGATTAGTTGGTTTCCGCTATTGTTAGTTATTATCGTTGTTTGGTTGATCCCTTTATTTGTAATAGGAAAGTCGAATAGAGTGGGGAAAAAAGAAAAGCTACTCTGGTTATTTGCTACTTTTTTTGTGAGTTGGGCAAGCTTCATACTCTACTTGATAATTGCACCAATCTTAAAAGATGACGAGTAATCTGCATTATAATAAACCAATCAACTCGGTCTTTCGCAAAAGGCGTGTCAGCCGCTTATTTGAGGGGGGAGGCTTTGTGGATAAATTTGCGCACATTTTGAGGATACGATTAATTTTTCCGGCGATACTAGCTGGAATCATTTGTTCTATAGGGTTGGTTTGTTTTAATTACACCGCTAATGATTGTTCCGTGTTTACTCGTCTCAGTTGCAATAGCATATATTTATCTTTATCAATTTAAGCTTTGTAGTTTAATCGCCAATAATAGACCTTAACAAAATACTAGAGTGTATTTATTAACTACTATATTGTCTTTGGTATTAGGTATTGTTGCAGTCGGCTATATGTTCCAGTATCTCAATAAAATTGAATTGGTGTTGTTTTATCCAGACATTATATTTACTTTAGCGACTATTCCACATGTGTTTGTTTCTATCATTTTAGCAATTTTTTATTTCAGAAATAAAGCTTAATAAGGCCATTAAAAAGCGGGCCGGTAACCGTTTATGGCGGCGTTTATGCAAAAAGGAGTTTTAGAATGCTCTTCGATTGGTTTAGCTCTGAAAAGCCAAATGTATACCTAGGCTCGATAGCAGTGGTAAATGATAGCAATCTTTCCAAAATAGAGTCATTTTTTTTCCATAACGGGCAATTCACTACAAGATCATATTCACCAAAAGCTCGAAGAGATTTTTTGTCTTGAGCGTATTTCATCTATCCAAGAACCTAAAAAATCAGATGTTGGTTTGGATGTTGTTATAGTTAGTTTACATGGCGGTGATGCATTTTCCATAAATTTTGGAACCGTTGGTCTACCTATATTTTGGCGTCCCAAAATTAAGTTAGTGTCGCGGCTTTATAATCTTAAGCAAAATAAGACAATTAAAACGTTCAGCGTTTCTAAATCCGTTACATGGGGTGAATTTATAGCTAAACAGTTTAGTCTTAAAGGTCTATTTCGTTGGAGCCCCCTTTACCATAAGGAAGACATGGAAATCTTACTGTATCAGGCATGTTTTGAATTAATAGATAGAATGCGTAAGGCTATTTAACCTGTGGTTATAACAAACAAATTAAATCACTGACTCGCGCTTTTTTCCTCAGTTTATTGGTGCATTAGTCATACGATGAGATTCGCATTACTTTAAATTTCTGAACACTCATTGCGTTTTCCTTTTTCTTCAGGAAATGAGTACCCACCTATCTAGCGTCAAGATAAAGCAGCTGTGCCCTCTACGTGTATTTCGGTAAGGCTGTTTGTTACGTCATTTGCTAAGACAAAGTTGCATATGTAAGTATGGCCGAAAGGACAAATCTGTGGAAAAACGTTCGGGTTTTCCCCGTTTAAAAAGTTAGCTTTTGTTACATATTAAATTCGTTAATAACTATTCTTTTAGGTAAATTCAAATTTTTCTAATCAAGGATAGAGTCGTGAATAAATTACAAAAATTGGCGGGCGTTGCAGCACTTTTTGAGGCTGCTATTTACATATCAGCTTTTATTTTTTATGGCGCGTTTTGGGATTACCCAGTCAGTTCAGATGATACACAGAAGTTTATTTTTCTAACGAATAATCAAGTGGTTTTATCGGTAGTGAATTTAGCTATGTATGTTGTCTTTGGTGTTTTTCTGGCTGTATTAGTTTTAGCAATCCATCAACGGATGCACACTAAAGTCCCTGTTTTATCACAAATAGCCACAGCTTTCGGTATTATTTGGGTTGGCCTTGTCATAGCAAGTGGAATGATTGCAAACGTAGGATTAGGGGCTGTAATTGATTTGTCCGTCAAAAACCCAGAGCAAGCAATGACGCTTTGGGTTGTTATTAATACCGTAGTTGAAGGGTTAGGGGGAGGTAACGAAGTCGTAGGAGGATTATGGGTTCTGTTATTGAGTATTGCAGGTTTAAAAACTGGTGATCTACCTAAATTATTAAATTGCTTTGGTTTATTTATTGGTACTGTTGGTATTCTCACTATTTATCCTGCAGAAGTACTGACAGAAATATTTGGTTTGAGCCAAATATTATGGTTCTCTTGGTTAGGTGTGGCAATGCTTATGCGCTCCAATAGCCCTGCGCAAGCTGGCTAAAATCAATCCCTAAAAATGATAAAGCAGGTGAGTGTAAAATTAACCCCAATTCATATTTATAGAATTGAAAAATCTAGATGTTCAAGGCAAAGTAGATAAAGTTAAAAAATAAACAGAGAAGTAATAAATGCACAAACAAAATTACCTTTTTTCTACAGGCTCGTTATGTAAATTTTCAACCTATAAAGTATACAAGGAATAATATATGTCTTATGTCGATGGGTTTGTTGCCGCTGTACCAACTGTAAATAAAGAAAAATATATTGAACATGCGAAGTTATCTGCGCTCGTTTTCAAAGATCACGGAGCATTGAAAATTACTGAAAGTTGGGGAGATAACGTTCCTGATGGTGATATTACATCCTTCCCAATTGCAGTGAAGTGTAGCAAAGATGAAACTGTCGTGTTTTCATCTGTTGTATGGCCAACAAAGGAAGTTCGTGATGCCGGTTGGGAAGCAATTATGAACGACCCTAGGATGGACCCAGAGCAAAACCCAATGCCTTTTGATGGCAAGCGTTTAATATATGGCGGCTTCGAAGTTATTTTAGAAGAATAACGTCGAGAAATAGTTAACATAAGTGCAAAGTAAGCATGAGGAATGCAGTAACCAGCGCCACTTCTAAAGGAGTGGCGCTGAGTCGTTTTATTATCCAGTTTGAGGAGCGCTTCGCAAAGCACATTAACTAAATGGCATCAAAGAGCAAGTATGAGGTTATTTAGTTTTTGGAAAACGATGTGTATTTGTTTTATTCCGCTGGTGATTGTCTATCAATTGCTTTGGACCTTGTTTCTCAAAGATATGCCTGCCCAATTCTGGACGAGTAGTACATCAAGTCAGTTTTTATTTTTTAAAGGGGTAGGTGAGATAATGATGTATTCACTTATGCTTTGGTTTTTAATTTCACGAACAAAAACAGATTCACCCACAAGCAAACCCTATTTTGTACGTTACTTGCTGCATTATTTTATACACTAGTTACGCTATGTTAAAGAGGTTGCCGTTTAGGTCAATAGTCGCTTTTAATTAATGTAAAAATCATCGATTTCAGGCACATTCGTCCTATAGCGCTTACAAAACTAGCTTGTATGTTTATAGGCAATTTGATTTCTACCATTTTCTTTTGCTTGAAAAAGCAAGGTGTCGGCTTCCTTAATGCAGCGAGTTAAATTGTTGTCGGCTTGCACGACAGCTAAACCACCAGAAAGTGTTATTTGAATTTTTTCAGCTGTGCCGTTGAGGGTGAAATCGGCGACCTGACTTCTTACTCTCTCTGCTATTTTAAAGGCAATTTCAATGTTGTCAGTGTGAATCAATGCAATAAATTCTTCGCCTCCCCAGCGGCCTAGTTTGTCATCAACACCTAACGAGTTTTGAATTTTTTGAGATATCCCAATCAACACTTCATCTCCTACGTCATGGCCATATGTATCATTTATATTTTTGAAAAAATCAATATCGAATAAAACGATACTGAAAACTTTGTTAGCGTTATTTTTACTGTTATTGCTACTTTCATTATATTCAGCCAGTTGCTTTTTGGCTGCGTGGGTAAAGCCTCTGCGATTAAATATATTCGTCAGTGGGTCTAAATCAGATAACTTACGCAATTTGTCGTTAGCCAGGGCTAAATCCCGTGTTTTATTGGTGACTTCATTGGCTAAATGCTGTGAACGCAAATAAAGGCTGTAAGAGCGCCAGCGGGCATATAAATAGATACTCAGAAGTGCCAATATTATCCAAAGTATCAAAGCCACATTTGACAAATACCAAGGTGGTGAAACCTCTATGTCCATGGCTACATGATCTGCTAACCATTCTCCGTATCTATTCGTGGCTTTTATTTCAAGTACATAATGACCAGCAGCTAGTGATGTATAGGTTATTGAGCGTTTGTTGCTTTTTAGCTCCTGCCATAGAGAATTAAAACCTATTAATCTATGGGCATATTTTATTTTCTCTGGGGCGACCAATTCAGTTGCAGCAAATTCAAATGTGACGACTATGTCACTATCCTCTAACGCCAAAGACAAATCTTTGAGCGTTGATAAGGGATCGTTAGTTGTATTAATTTTGCGGCTACCTAAATGTTCATTTAAGATATCGATATGTGTAAGATTTAACCTTGGGTTTACTTTAGGCCTGACAATTTCGTCTGGGTGAAAATGGGTTAAACCGTCTGAACCAGCAAAAAAGATACGACCGTTTGAGTTAATCGATTTACCACCAATAAAATAGCCGCCTTTAGCGGTTCCATCAGTACTGTCGTAAAATTCTAAACTAGAATAGTCTGCTGCTATTTTAGCGATTCCTTTGATACTGCTAACCCAAAAATTTTTCTGCTGATCTTTTACAATAGCGGCTATTGAAGCATCTTTTAACGAACTGGTTGGAAACAGCTCAGTAAAGTGCAATTTACCTGTTGTTTCATCTTCGGTCATATTAAACAAACCTTTAGAATTCACAGCCACTAAATACTGGTTGTTAGATTTGCTAGATATCCACGAAATATAATTTCCAGGTAAAGAGTCGCTAGGTAAAGAATTAGGGTTGTTATTATCATGTTTATAATTCAGTTGGGTTTTTTCAAGTGGATTGACTTTTATTAATCCTTTCGGCGTTGCTAACCAAACTTTATCCGGTCCACTAACATGAATACCTAAAACTCTGTCGGCTTCGTAGTGATGAATAATTTCAAAGGTATTAGGGTTATAGTGATACATGCCATTAGATACCGTACCTAAATAAAGATTTCCTTGCTCGTCGTTTTCTATTGAGTAGATAGGGATGCCATTTAAACCAACACTCGATACACCATTTTTACTGTCGTTAAGACGTGCTAATCCTACTCGTGTGCCTATCCATAACATGTCATTTGCAGCTGAATAATGGGTTCCTAATAAAATATTGCTCGTACCTTCATTAATGTCATCTTTTTCAAAATTGACCAACGCAGTGGAACTTAAGTTTGCTTCGATCTTCCAAAGACCTTCAGGGGAGGTCGCCCAGAGTGTTCCTTGATTATCTACTTCTGCTGCAAAGATAACTTTATTGTTGTCTATAGCGACTCTTTGAAAGAGTAAAGATTGGGGTGAAACCACACTAAATCCGCTAACTAAAGTGCCATATAGAACTTGATCAGAGGCATCTATGAACAAGCTGTTAATTTTCGATTTACTGTCTGAATCAGCGTTTGAAGTTTGGATTGGAGTAAGTGCTTGTCCATTTTTCACATCTGAAAAAATATTTAGGCCAGAGTTAGTGGCTACCCATACTTCACCTGATTTTGTTTGTTCGATATCGTTAACGATATTATGTGAAAGACCTTGCTCTTTGGAAAAGTGTTGCTTTGTAACCGGTTCATAATTAGCGTCAAAGGTATAATGAAAAAGACCTTTACCATTTGTGCCAACCCAAAGGTTTTGGTTTGAGTCGATAAATACTGACCATACCAAAACATCACTCAGTAGAGTGGGTAGCCATTTTTGCGATCGCGTATCTAGCCTAAATACACCAGCATTAGTAGCGAAATACAGTATATTTTGCTGATCAGATACAATTTCATATATGGTTAACATCGCCGGTGAGTTGGGCATATTAACTTCACTGAAGCTTTCGGATAAATTTGCTTTAGTAAATAGCTTCGAGTCCGCTTCGAGCCATAAATCGTTATTTTGGTCAAAATGTAAAGCTGTGACTCGTTGATAGTCCTCTCCTGGATTGGATGAGAGGAGAATATCTTCCATTTTTCCTAATGCATTATTGAAGCGATGCAATCCACTGGTGGTAGCCAACCATAAATTGCCATTCTCGTGATTAAGTTCAAGATCGTTAATACGAGTAGAAAGTAAGCCATTTTTCGTCGTTGCCGTTTGAGCAAAGTTGACGAAAGAATAACCGTCAAATCTGTCTATTCCTTTTTGAGTCGCCAGCCAAATATAGCCATCTAAATCTTGCTCAATATCGTATACGGTTATTTGTGATAAGCCATCTTGGGTACTTAAAGTACGTTTAGATAGCAACGCTTCCTTGGCGCTCGAAGAATAGGCATTTGCTACTATCCCAAAAAAAAGAGCTAGGCTAATCCATAAATGCAAAGTTGATACCTTCCTGTACTTAGTTTTTTTGTTTACATATCATGCTTTTAGGCTAGTTCATTAGCTGCAGATTTTAATATGTAAAGTGAAAGGGCGGTTACTTTAATTAACAATAACACCTGTTTGAACCACTCTGCCAATTGATTCAACGAGACTACCTTATTAAATCATATTGTTAACATACTAAAATAAAACAATGAGTTACAGAAGATATTAGTGATTTTAATGTACGAAGGGCATTTATATTGACGATTATGTTTTTTTTCGGATATGAATAGAGTAACGATTGCCTAAAACTATATTGAATTACAGGAAGTGCTATTAATATTTGGTCGAAAAGTTTGGCATATAGGGTAGGGATGGTATAAAGAAAACAAATAATCAAACATTGTTAATAACAAATGCTTTTTTCTTCATTAGATTTAGATGAATCTCTTACTGATGCTGTTACGGCATTGGGGTATGAGAGTCCAACACCTATTCAAGCACAAGCGATCCCGGTAATTTTGGCCGGCAAAGATGTTATGGCCGGTGCGCAGACTGGGACCGGTAAAACCGCCGCTTTTGCGTTACCTATTTTACAACAGTTGATGCAACACTGTGATGAACCTAGGCCTATCCGCGCTTTGATACTAACGCCGACTCGCGAACTCGCCCAGCAAGTGTTTGAAAGTCTCGTTAGCTATGCATTGTATACCCAACTTAGGGTAGCAGTTGCTTACGGCGGGGTCAGTATTAACCCCCAAGTCGCGGCGATTGAACAAGGAGTTGACGTTTTAGTGGCCACTCCTGGGCGATTACTAGACCATATTGCCAAAGGTAGTGTTGATGTAGGCCAACTTCAGTTCATTGTCTTTGATGAAGCAGATCGAATGTTAGATTTGGGGTTTAAAGACGAAATCAATCGAATTTTAAAGCGAATTCCTGAACAACGGCAAACCTTACTATTTTCAGCTACTTTTGACGATGCACTATTCAAATTAAGTAAAACCTTACTTAACAACCCTGAATTGATCGAAGTGAGTGAGCGTAACGCCGCAGCCACGCAGGTTGAACAGTTAGTTTACACAGTTGATAAAAGTCGTAAACGCGAACTCACCTCTTTTTTGATTGGTTCAAAAAATTGGCAACAAGTGCTTATTTTTACGCGCACTAAACAAACAGCAGATGCTTTAGCTAAAGAAATGTGTAAAGACGGCATTAAAACCGAATCTATTCACGGGGATAAATCACAGGGTGCTAGAGAGCGCGCATTATCTGAGTTTAAGCAAGGAAAAGTGCGCGCTCTAGTGGCAACCGACGTGGCGGCGCGGGGCATTGATATTATCGATTTGAAATACGTAATCAACTACGAATTACCTTTTGTTGCTGAAGATTACATTCACCGCATTGGTCGTACAGGTCGAGCAGGGAATAGCGGTCTAGCCATATCGCTGATGAGTCCAAACGAACAATATTTATTAGAGGCGGTTGAAAAAGTACTGAACACTGTTTTGTTGTCACAGTGGCTACCAGGATTTGAACCTGATTTAACAAAACAAAACCTAAAAGAGCATCGAAGCAGTAAAGGTAAACAAAAACAACAAGCCAGAAACAAAGCCCTGGGTATTAAAACGGGTAGAAAGCGTAGGTGAATGGGGGGATTTATGCGCTGGGATTATTCTTGATGCGCTTATTTTTAATTCGCGTCGCTCACCGTCATCCATGACGTTTTTCAAGCCTCATCCATGAGGCCCGATTTACTTTTCTTCAACAGCTAAGAAAAGTAAACAAAAGAAGCCGCGCTCCCGCCAAGTTCTGATACCTGCGCGACTTGCCAATTAAAGGCCGCAATGATTTGTTCCCGACAAGACATTGCTCAAATGACATCCATGTCATTTATCCTTTATTTGTCTTCGTTGCTCGGTGAACTTGGAGTCGCAATAAAAGCATCGGCACTGCCGATTGAGATTAATTTTGGGCTTCGCATACTTCTAATTCGCGGCGCTCACTGTCATCCATGACGTTTTTCAAGCCTCATCCATGAGGCCCGATTTACTTTTCTTCAACAGCTAAGAAAAGTAAACAAAAGAAGCCAGCCTCTAGTCAAGTTCAATTGCCTAGGTAACTTTCTAAAATGGAGGTCACAGTGAGTTCTTTTAAGTATGAGGTGTAGACGAATTAAAATCATAAGAATGACGAATCTAAATGCAATATACTGTCTTTTATGAATTTGATTTGAAAAAGGGTGCTTGAATCCCATGGCTAAGCGACCAATTACGGATGTTCCAGTAAGTGTAAAGACTCTAGAAGATTTGGCTAAGTTAAGCGACTACTCCTTAGTTGATAATCTTAATTGCGACCCTGATGCCACTCAAACAGGCGATGATTATCAGCCTAGACAAGTGTTTTCTGGGCATTATGTTCCTGTAAAGCCCACACCCATTGATGATCCTCTATATGTTGCCCACAGTGAAGCATTCTTCGCTGAATTAGGTTTTGATGACAGCCTAGCGCACACAGAGGCGTTTACTCGATTATTTTCTGGCGACATATCCGCTGTACCTTCGCCAATGCGTCCAGTTGGCTGGGCCACGGGCTACGCATTGTCAATTTACGGTACTGAATACATTCAGCAATGCCCTTTTCAAACGGGTAACGGTTATGGTGATGGCCGTGCGGTTTCTGTTCTTGAAGCTGTTATTAATGGTAAACGTTGGGAGATGCAGTTAAAAGGTGGGGGACGCACGCCTTATTGCCGCGGTGGTGATGGCCGTGCCGTATTGCGTTCAAGTGTTAGGGAATTTTTAGCGCAAGAACATATGCATGCCTTGGGTGTGCCTACGTCTCGATCTTTATGCCTGTTCGTTTCGCAATCAGAGCAGGTAAGTCGCCCTTGGTATTCGCAAGGTTCGTATTCCACCAACCCAGATATGACAGTCTCTAACCCTGTGGCGATTTCAACCCGGGTAGCTCCTTCGTTTTTACGTGTTGGCCAACTTGAACTCTTTGCTCGTCGAGCGCGGGTTAATCAATATCCAGACGCACTTAAAGAGTTAGAGATGATTGCGGTGCATTTGATTGAGCGAGAATATGCAGATGAGGTCAATCGTGAATTAGCAATTACAGACCAAATTGTGCAATTAGCCGTAGCATTTCGCGAGCGATTAACTTCGCTGATTTGTCACTGGTTGCGCGTTGGCTACTGCCAAGGAAATTTTAATAGTGATAATTGTGCTTGCGGTGGTTATACACTCGATTATGGTCCTTTTGGCTTTGTTGAGAGGTTTGAACCTTATTACCAACCCTGGACGGGGGGCGGACAACATTTTTCCTTTTTCAATCAGGGGGCCGCAGCACAGACCAATTTCAATATGTTTTGCAAAGCCTTGCAGCCTTTGCTCGCATCATCGCCTTCGGCAATGGCTTCATTGAATCAGGTAAATCTTGAGTTCGCTTCAGTCATGCAAGAAAAAACCAATACGATGTGGGCGTCTAAACTTGGCTTGTCGTCTTTTGACCCTGAATTATTCAATCAACTGATCTCGCTGATGGTACAAACCTCTGTTGACTACACTATCTTTTTTCGGGAGCTTTCAACTATCCCTGACGATATTTCTAGCTTAAGTAAAAGTTTCTACAATGCTCCATCGGGCGCATTAACAGCACAATGGGAAAAATGGCTGCATAGCTGGCGAAGTTTAATTGATAATGCTGAGGATGGTTTGCAAAAAACAGCGCAAATAATGCTGCAAGTTAATCCTAAATACACATGGCGAGAATGGCTAGTCGTGCCAGCATATCAGCAAGCAAGTGTCGGGAATTTCAATCTTGTTCATGAATTGCAACAGGTATTAACACAACCCTATGCTCAGCAGCCGATTGAAATTGAGAAAAAGTACTACAGCTTAAAGCCACATGTTTATTTTGATGCGGGTGGCGTGTCTCACTACAGCTGTTCTTCTTAACTTTAACACCTTACTGGTTCCGGTGTTTTTAGGTAATTTCAATTTTGCCTTGCGTAATATGAGCACTGTTTTTTTGCTATAGGTCGGGTAACCTATCACGGGATTAAAAGTACAAGGAGTCATTTTGAACGCTAGGCGAATTTCATTTATCTTATTAATATTTTCTGGATTGGCTTGCTTGTCATTTCTTATCTGGCCAATGATGGTGATACTCATTTTGCATGGGGTTAAAGGCTTGACCGCTAGTGATATGGGTATTGCTGTTTTCCTTACGCTGTTCATACTTACATATCCAATTACCGTATCTATTGGCTTTATTATGTCTTTGGAAGGCTATCGCAAAGCAAAGATTAAAAATGGTTTATTGGGTTTATCCGTTTCTTTAGGGCATTTAATGATTGTGTTTATTTTTATGTACTTTAAGGGCGGTAATTAGTACTAGTAAAACATAAGTTACAGCACAAACATCAAGCTTTGTTTTCTATCGCCACTGACGAAGTTTTGCGAGTAAGCGAAATTAACCTAATGATTTTTGATTTGTATTAGCTCTATAATCTCAAGCCGATTCGTTAGTGTATCGCTTTAAAGTACGACAAAATGCACTTATCTCAGCAAAAGCAATGTCATTGGATTTTCTTCCAATTGTTATTTTTGTAGTTGATTAGTAATACGCCGAACCTTCCACTGTTTGCAAAAACCTCAGTGATCACCCTAATTTTTGTGATACTGCAACAGACCTTATCTACTTAAAGTTTCATCCAGTCCGCTTCTTACCTTTTCTAATGCGGCAGCAAGGAAGGTAATCACGTTCTCGATCTGCAAAACTCGCTCTTTGAATTCGGCAGTTTTGGCGACTACAACATTTTCAGTCATAGAAGGATCATAACTGTCTAAAAAAGCTTTCATGAGTTCGCTAAGGTCGACGAATGAAATGTCAGTCTTTTTTGCGCTGTTAACAAACACATAATGTCTATTCCCATCGTTTATTGGGGCGCATATTCATTGGCTCGCTCATTCTGTAATAATTTTAATCAACTATTTTCGATTGTTAATTGAGCGCTAAAAAAATTATGCTATGTTTGTTCATGCTAGCCTCTAAATGATTTAGTCTTTAGCAAGCTAACTCTGGTTCTGGTCGAGGAGGCTGGCCCTTTTTATAGAGGTTCTTGTGAAATCATTCTGTGGATCAATTAATCATCAAAATTAGGGGGGGATATGGACATACCAAATGGCATTACAATAGGCTCGAAAGTGGCAGTAATTCCCGGTTACGCCTCGGGATTTACACATAGTGGAAGTGTGATTGATCTTTTGAATAAACAGAATTACTGTTGGATAAACAGAGGGGATCCAATCGCAGAATTCAAAATTAATGGAAGTTACAATAATAACGTATTGTCTAGGTTAATTGCTTCTAAAGTTCATTCTGTTTATGTTCCTAGTCCTGTTTCTGGACTTCTGTTGAACACCAAGTTAAAGGATGAAACGTTATCCTACCTCGAAGATTGGAATTCATTGAAAGCTCCTCCATTAGTTAACTTTGCTGTGCTATTACCAGATGATGAACCAAAGCCCGAAACGGGGAAATACATGTATAAAAATATGTGTAATCTTGCTCGTCAAATGAGTCATTACTATTATAAAAATTCTCGGTATTGGAGCATGGAAGCTTTTTCCCCTGATATTTTGACACGTTTAATAGATGTACAGTTAAGCGTGAATCCTCTCATATTTGATGTTTTACCCAAATGGGCGGATCATTTAGATGAGGCGCGTATAAATAAGCCGGAATTAAGACCCTATATCAAGCATATTCGTGCTATTGAAAATTAGTAAAAGCATAGCTAGCGAACCCTTAAATTAATGGTTTATATAATTGGGGGTGGGGGCGTAATAGCATTGAGATTAGATAGGCTTTCATCAATCAAAAGATATTTATTCAGGTAGTTGCTACCTAACTATAGTCTGCATCCGCCTGAAGACTTTTAGGAATTCAAGCATGTGTTTGTTTCCGATTGAAACCTGGGTATTGTGCATAAGGTGCAAAAATTGAACAAAACTTATCTTTTTGACTGGGGCGATACATTGATGGTCGACTTTCCAGATCAGCAAGGAAAAATGTGCAACTGGTCAAAGGTGGAAGCTGTGGCAGGGGCATATGAAACATTACAGTCGATCGCAGCCAATTCCACTATTTATGTAGCAACCAATGCGGCAGAATCAACTGCTTTAGACATTGCAGCCGCGTTCGCAAAAGTGGGACTTGCAAAGTTTATCGCTGGCTATTTTGGTCGCTTCAACCTAGGCGTAGCAAAAGGCAGCAGTGAATTCTATGTGAAAATAGCAGGCAATATAAAGCAGCAAACATCCAATATGGTGATGGTTGGTGATAGTCTAGAAAGGGATATTATTCCTGCCATAGAAGCTGGACTAGAGGCGATTTGGCTTAATGATTCTAATCAGCCAATGCCGTCTAATTTAACCTGTCGGCAAATTAAAAGCTTAGATGAACTTTGCACTTAACACCGCCTTCTAGGTATAGGATGGTGCCAAATACGTTACATATTTATTCGGCAAAGGAAAAATCGGCTCTCAACTTCAATGTGGTGGCGAAGGCTTAATGATCCACTGTTCGTTAACAACAATTGCTATTAGAATTAGGCTATAGAAAGGTGGCAGAGCGCTATGTTGTAATGAATACGGAATCAGCTTAAGCGTACGCGCTAAATGTTTTAAATACCCTAAGCGCTAATAACATGGTGGCGCTTTCATTCACATGGATTTTAACCGGCTAATTTACTGATAGTATTAATGACTTATGTTGTGAAAGTGAGCCAGAAATGCATATAAATTAGTTATATTTGAGACGTTAGTCGAGTGAAGTTTTAAATCAGCACTGGATGATCTAAAAAAGTTGTGTGAGCGTAAATTAAGTATATTTTTAGACAAAGATTACCTAATGAGATTATCCAAAGAAAGTGAATCACGAATTATTGAGATGGCGTGGGAAGATAGAACTACCTTTGAGGCGATAGAGCTACAATTTGGTTTAAATGAGTCTGAAGTGATTTCATTCATGCGCAATCAATTAAAATTGGGGAGTTTTAAGCTTTGGCGTTCACGGGTTGCTGGACGCTCAACAAAGCATCTTAAGCGTCGAAGTTCAGATGTCTCGCGAGGTTATTGTCCTACTCAATACAAACAACGCTAAAAGTTAAATATAGTATCCATTTAAAAGTTAGTATGCCGTTCTAAGCGTCTTTGTCATTTAACGGTCATACCTGGTTTTTAGTTTACGGTCTTCCTCTTATATTGGGTTTTGATTTTTAGTGAAGCCTTTGGTTATTTTACTCCTTTGCATGTAACGAAATTCAATCAATCTGCAGCCTGTTTTTCGACAAATATAGGTGGCAATTTATCTATATCCCCCCAATATTGCGACTGTAAATCACGGCATTCGCTTTTTTATTGGAAAGTTAAATGAGCTCATTTAAAACACCCAAAAAAAATTAAGTATCTGTATCTTTGTGACTTATTTTAGCCAATAATTATTCGTTTTTTTATCAGCAATTATGGGTTAAAAGCTGGAATGAGAGCCCCATCGGCAGATTTAATCTACAACCACATAAAGGTGTATATGAAAATAGACCTTTAAGTCGTGACTGTAATGGTCGTGGCCTGTAATGAAAGACTGCTCAGCTAAATTAAATGTTAGTTACCAAGGAGAGTAGTGATGAAGTTATACTGTTTAGGGCTGTTTTTTATTATCTTTGTAAGTGGTTGTTCATCTGTCCCGAATGTAAAACTAAAAAAAGAAAATTTCGAACAATTACAGACTGTAAAACTCGAAGCTAGTCCAAATGACAATTCGATGCTATCCGCGATAAGCACCGTTGAGGTTCAATGGACTGGTGTCAGTTATCATCATTTTGGAATTGCTAGTGATGGTCTCGGAGTAAGAGAGCTTGCGTTACAATTTATGGATGAGCACCAAATAAGTCTTAATGAGATTGTGCAGAACCAATTTATTGAAAAAGTAAACGCAGATAACTTGAAGATTCGATTTGATAGTAACTCGCAAAATAAATTGGTTATTACACTCAATGTGGTGGTGTTAGGAATGGTTCATGGTTTTTCTGACGAGTTTAATTCTCGTTTCAATATCGCTGCACAGTTATTTGATAGCGCGGGTAACATTATCTGGTCGTATAATGCTATTCCGATTTCTCCCGTTGCACCTGGATATTCAATAAAGTTAAAAACGTTATTTTCATCGAAAGAATCAATGATGAAGTTTTTTAATGCAGCTTCAGAACCTATTGTGCAAAAACTGTATGATGATTTTAAGCGGGATCTAATGTAAACCTAACGAACTTAAAGGTTGGGCTGATTCATGGTGGGGATTTGCGGCTTAAATGTTTAACCTAAATTAAGAAAAATATGTTGCAACTTAACGAACTATTAAAAAAATTTGAAAGCCTATTGAGCGCTGGGAGTCATGATTCACCTGCGAATCAGGCGTTGATCGACGAAGCTAAAGCGTTTATGAATACGAATCCAGAGTCCAGAGTTAAACTTGGTCCTTTGGTTGGAAAATTAAAGTCTATGCCGAAGCAGAACCCTGATTTAAATTTAAATTGGGTCGCACTGTTGAATGGTTGTATTGCTATTGGGCATCGTCCAAAAGTGAAGATGCTTGAGAATATGAAGGCTTGTGGGGCTACTCACATATTCACCTTACTTTCTGAAAAAGAGGGTGCTAAAGATATAGGGCGTGCAACTGTAAAAAACGGTTTAAGCTGGTTGTGGTTGTCACTAGAGTCGGCGGAGCCGCCTGAGCCGAGTAGATTTGAAGAAATAGATGATATTTTTAACCTTTGTGTAAAGGCGCTACAAAATGGCGCTCAAATATATATCCATTGTTCTGCAGGAATTCATCGCACCGGCATGATAGCTTATGCTTTATTCCGATATGTAGGTTTAGATTCTGGCAAGTCCACATCCTTGTTACAACAATTAAGGGATGTAACCAGCGAAAATGTAGGTGAGCACAGAAAAGATTGGGGCGACACCTATGCCAATCAGTTGACAAAAGGTTGAGTCAGGCGTGATTTAATCGACGCGTTTTGAATCCAGCAAAGACGAGTGGTCGCAGTAAAGCAAAATTCTGTTGCATGCACCTCACAAGATCACTTAGCTGTTCTTATCACCTTAGGAATGGGAATTGGGTTATCAAAACGTGTTAATTATGGGGGGGTGGTTTTAAATAATAGGGAGCCTTTTAGGTGTACAAAAAGTTATTAGTTAGTTTTTATATTGGCATGTACGCAATTAATGCGACAGCAAAACAAAGTGATTTTGATGCGGTTTTACAATGTCATACCCATGCTGACACACCAGGAATGGCTGTTAGGTTAGAGCAGTCTGGTAAACATATTTACAGTGGCGCGGCGGGGATCGCAAATATCGAAACAATGGAAGCGCTGCAAATAGACGATATATTTCAGATAGGCTCGGTGACTAAAACATTTACTGCTGCCGCGATTTTAAAATTATCAGAACAGAAAAAACTATCTCTACAAGACACATTAGGCCAGTTTATTGAAGATATTAATCCAGAATATAAGGATTTAACTATTGATCGTGTTTTAAGTCATACTTCTGGCTTACCTGATTATTTAGCTGACCCTTCGGTAGCTATGCTTTATGACCATTACGCTGCTATCGATCAGGTTATTCAAAGCATTAGTAAGCAACCCCTTAGCGCAAAGTCCGGTCTGAAATATCGCTATTCCAATTTAGGCTATGTTTTATTGGGCAAAGTGATTGAAGTCACCTCCGGCATGCCTTATGACCAGTTCATGCTTAAAACCTTCTTTAAACCATTAAAAATGGACGATACTTTTGTTATTACTAGTGGAACATCTGCCGGAAAAGTGAAAGGTTACACCAGTAGCCGTAACCAACCCGAACACTATCTTATTCCAGAAGAAGTGACAGACAGAGCATGGAAAGTAGATCGCAGTTGGATTTATTCTGCTGGTGCTATTGCCTCGACACTCAAAGACATGAGCCTTTGGCAAAACGGATTAAAATCGGGACTGGTTATTTCCGAACAAAGTTATCAATTAATGACCAGTAACGCGCGATTGGATAATAATCAGCCTGTGAATTACGGTTATGGACTAGATGTATTCTCGATAAGTGGATTACAGAGTGTTAGTCATCAAGGTATGGTTCCGGGATTTTTTGCTTGGCATGTCTATTTTCCAAGTGAAGATTTAACCGCTACTGCGTTTACTAATATAGATAGCAAGCATCCAGGTCCAGCGTTGTTAGACATGATAGGGCTTCAATTAAAGCTTTCACCTAAGCCAATTGGTGGGGAACAAGAAGTCGATGATTTAGCAACGTCTTTGGTCGGCAATTATCGGGCTCCAGATTCGAAAATTTTAACGATTTCATTCGAACAGGGGACACTTTATTCCCAATATCAAGGCGAGAATAAACGAAAGCTTATCCCACGAGAAAATGATTCATATTCCTATGAGTGCACAGAAAATTACTTTCAGTTAAGAACTGTGGAAGGAAACGCCGAACTTGTTCCGGTTTACCTGTACCAAGGGGAACAAGAAAGCTTGATTAAATTGTCAATTTAAGAAAAATGATTAAGTCATTGCTTGAACATCGATGCAGCAGCCGAGTATGGCGGATATGTGGTCTTTAGCTGTAGCTGCGTATATCAATGATCATTGTTTAGGAAATACATGCCAGATTTTTTACTTTCTCAAGTGCTAGTTACATTCACTCTTACGATAGAGTGCTTTGCTATGCAACTTAAGGATAAAAATCGTCTTTTAGCGCTTTTATCCGTTAGCTGTTTGTTTAATGGTTTTCATTATCTGTTACTTGATCAACCGACTGCAGGTTATATTTTCCTGTTTTCTAGTTTTCGGTTTTTACTTTCGATCAAATGGAAATTTCAATGGATGGCAGCCGTGTCACTTGTCGTTAGTTTATTTATTACCGTTTATACGTATATTGGTTTTTTGAGTATTTTAGGGTTTGCTGCGACGGTTTTTGTTACCACAGGCTCATTTAGTCATAACGATAAGTTTTTGCGGATTATGATGATATTGGGAGGATCATTATGGCTAATACATAATATTATTTTATGGTCTCCTGTAGGTATATTAGTTGAAATCGTTTTTGTTGGCAGCAGTGCAGTGGGGTTTTATCGCTATTACATTGCCCGTAAATTAAGTAAACCCACAGTATAATCAATCACCAGTATTCAGGCCTTGTGAGATGTATTGAGTGCATTAATGACGATCATTGCTATTTAAAGTGGATTGCTAAAAATCAGAATATAGCAGCTAAAGTTAATAATTAACTTTTGCCTTGATAATTGACAACCTTTCGGTTCTCAAATAAACAAACAACAGGTTACAAGTATGAGAATTTTAACTGCGTTAACGTTGATTTTTGTTTTCACTCAAAATAGCTTGGCACAAAATTCCATCGACTCTCAAGTTGACCGCTTACATCAATATGTTGGGCATTGGGTAAGTAGCGAGCATGCCGGTACAGAAAGTATCGCCACATTTCCAGCCATTAGAATGCACAATACTTCGACTATGAATAAGCTGTCGATGCAAGTGGAAGTGCTGCAATATCAAGATGGGAAATATCTTCCCATACTGACTGAGCTGATTGGTTATGATGCTAAGAGCAAGAAAATTATTGCGTTAGGACAAAATCAGCATGGCGCTATTTTCAAAGGAATGGGGCGTTTTACATCTGAAACCAAATGGGAAATGCAAGATCTGGATATGTTGGGTAACTTTTATTTGCGAGTCGAATTTGACTTTCAAAGTCCAACCAATGTGTTACTAGAAGGTTATGATGAATCCGGTAAAAGTCTTTGGAAAACCCGCTATATTAAATCAAATCCAAAGGATAAAAATATTGGTATTCAATTGGTTTCTGTCCATCAGCAAATGTTGAAAGATCCCGAAAAAACACTGCGAGAGTTGGCTAGAATGGGTTATAGCTATGTGGAAACATTTGTTTATGAAAATGGTACTTTTTATGGCATGCCAGCAACAGAGTTTCGGGATTTAGTCGAAGGCAACGGCATGCTGTTTTGGGGTTCGATGACGTTTCATGATCTCCCTGCTGCTGATGATTGGGAAGACGCGTTGGAATGGTGGTCAAAAACCATAGATGATCACGTGGCAGCAGGAGTAAAGTATTTAACAACGTCCAACAATCAACTTTCATCCATAAAAAACAAAGGTGAACTAAAACGCTATAGCGATTATTACAATGCGATAGGGAAATTATGCCGTGAAAAGGGGATCACTTTCGCTTTCCACAATCACGCTGATGAATTTAAAACTGTTGAAGGCACCCGCATTTATGATTACTTTTTGGAACATACCGATCCCGAATATGTTTATTTTCAAGCTGACATCTATTGGATGCAAGTAGCTGGTGTTGAACCCATCGATTATTTTAAAAAATATTCAGATCGATTTTTAAGTTGGCACATCAAAGATTATAAGGAATTGGGGGCAAGTGGCGAGATTGATTGGATGGCGTTATTTCATCATGCTGACTTTAACCCGCCAAAATACATGGTTGCCGAAGTGGAAGATTATTCCTACCCGCCTATGCACAGTGTGCAGTTAGCATGGGAATATTTGTACCATAGTGTATTAAAGTAAACTGCATTCCATTGTGCTTACTATTGCAGTGTTAGTGCTGCTTGATTTTATTGAAGAATCGACAGGATGAGTGTTGTGTCCCATGATGAACGAGTCTCTGAACATTATTTACATGGCGATTTGCTAAGTGCCATCGAAGCAGCGCTTTGTGCCCTGGGTAAAACCTCCGAAAATCTAACCTTAGACGATCTAGCTCCAGTCGATGAGTTCCATATCGGTGGACGTTTAGCAACAGATCATCTCATTGACCAACTTAAGTTTTCTAAGCGAAGTCACTTGTTAGATGTTGGTTGTGGTTTAGGGGGCGCTGCACGACACCTAGCTTCTAAACACGAAAGCCGCGTTACCGGTATAGATTTAACATCGGAATATGTCGAAACAGGAAATGCCTTGAGTGGCTGGTTGAATCTTGACGAATATATTAGGCTTTATCACGGAAGTGCTTTATCAATGCCGTTTCAAGATAATATGTTTGATGGCGGTTATATGCTGCATGTTGGAATGAATATAGAGAATAAAACATCGTTATTCTGTGAAATATATCGTGTGTTGAAACCTGGCTCAGCTTTTGGGGTGTATGATGTTATGCGTCAAAACGATGGTGAACTGATCTATCCAGTCCCGTGGGCGACTGAAAGTAGTAACAGTAAATTAGCCACTCCAAGCCAATACAAAAAGGCCTTAAGTGATGCTGGCTTTGCGGTTTCAAGTGTAAATAATCGGGGCGATTTTGCCATTGACTTTTTTAGGCAGCTACGAGCAAAAACACAGTCTAGTAGCGATACTTCACCGTTAGGACTACATATTTTGATGCAGGACAACACGGCACTTAAAATGAAAAATATGATTGAAAATATTAATAATGGGCTCGTTGCTCCCGTTGAAATTATTGCTAAAAAGGTTTGAGGTTTATAACAAAAAAGCTGCAAGTAAGAAGTGATCAAGCGTTTAAAATTGGTGATTATATATCTGTAGAAACATAATCAGGTCAACGATTTGGGTTTTCAGGTGAAGCCATAACTGTTGTAGGATAATTAAATTGAATGAATTTAAAATTTCATCGAATCCCAACGATTTAGATATAGAGGTGGTTCACTCTTTTATGTCTAAAACTTCGTGGGCTAAAAATATTCCCCTTGAAACCTTTAAAAAGTCGATTACGAATTCGTTAGTATTTGGCGCATATAACCAGTTGGGCGAGCAGGTGGGGTTTGCTCGTGTTATTACCGATAAAGCAACATTTGCGTATCTTGGAGATGTGTTCGTAGCAGAATTATATCGTGGTTTGGGGATCAGCAAATTACTTATGCAAGCTGTAGTGTCACATCCAGACTTGCAATGTTTACGTCGTTTTATGTTAGCAACAAGTGATGCTCATGGTCTGTATTCTCAATTTGGGTTTCAAAGCCTAGAAAACCCCGACATAATTATGCAAATTTGGCAGCCTAATATCTATGATTAGAGTAGGAGCTAAGCCATCGGTTGAGTAACGTTTTTACAACTTATGCTAGGCATTGCAAATTTAATACGTACGCAGAAGCTAATACCTAGGGTGATAGAGATAGTTTGCAGTTAATCATGCGTAATAGATCAAATTATTATTAGGGATTGAAGGACATGAAAAGATATTTTGGAGGGTTAGTCGTAATTGCTTGTTTAAGCTTTGCGTTGCCAGTTTTCGCTGACAGTACCGTCAAATTTAATAAAGAGTTAGATGGGTTTGAATATCCATTTGACGTACATACTTTTATTTTCAATTCGCAAAATCAAGAACTGAAAATGCGCTATATGGATGTGGGCAAAAAAGACGCAGAAAAGGTCATAGTGCTGTTACATGGTAAAAACTTCTCCGGTTACTATTGGGAGAAAGTGGCGAACGATCTGGTGAAGCAGGATTACCGAGTAATTATTCCCGATCAGATTGGTTTTGGTAAGTCATCTAAACCCAATTATTATCAGTATAGTTTTGCTCAACTGGGTTTAAATACTAAGTCGTTGTTGGATAGTTTGAAGATTGGAAAGTATGACATTGTCGGTCATTCTATGGGCGGAATGTTAGCAGTGACCTTTGCTGTAAATTACACTGATTCAGTGAACAAACTCATCCTAATTAACCCTATTGGACTTGAAAATTACAGTGAATACGTAGAATTTAAAGATATAAATTTCTTTTATGCAAGAGAGCTCAAAACGACCTTGGCTGGGGCAATAAATTATCAAAAAAATAATTACTATGACGGCAAATGGTCAACTGAATATGAAAAGTTACTTGTTCCCTTAGCAGGAATGTTAGCCGGTGACGATTGGCAAATTGTTGCTTGGAACAATGCATTGACCTATGGGCCCATATTCTTTGAAAATATTGTCGCTAAGTTTCCACAAATCCAAAATAAGACCTTTTTGATTATCGGCACACGCGATAAGACGGGGCCTGGTCGAGGTTGGTTAAAATCTGGAGTCACTAGAAAATTAGGTGAATATACTAAACTTGGTAAACAGGCTCACAGATTAATCAAGGATTCGGTTTTGTTTGAGTTAGAAGGGTTAGGGCACATGCCTCATTTTGAAGATTACCCAGCCTTTATTGAGGCGTTTCACAAAGCGCTTGAGCAATAATAGAGAATTAATTTTGTTTAATCCTAATCCGCATAAGGCACTAGAGACGAGCGCCTTGTAACGTATCTGCCGCCAAAAAAGAATGAACATTGGCTACATCGCGGCTTATATCTTGGCTTTGCTGCGGCTGATGTTCAACTTTCCCGAAACGTCTGTAAATTAGATAACACTGTTAATTTTTGTGCCGAAGGTAGACCAATTACGCCACAATGGGCATGCGCTTACGCGATGACTTATCAGCAATTCGATTTCATTGTTAATACCAGAAAGTTTAAGAAAAATAATCTTTGTGATTATTTAGTCTACGCTTTATAGAACGCAAGAAAACAGGTTAGACGTTTAACTGTGGGTTTGCGGCAGAATGAGTTAATCAGTTTACATAATTAAAATTATGCTGTTGTGTCTAAAAGTCAGTCGGTAACCGTATATTATTACCAATTTGTTATTATTATTTTAAATTTGGTAATGACATATGGTTTTAGATCTCCTACAATGGTTTGATCATTTGGTAATGACATTGCATATGTGATTTTTAAATTTGCTAATTGGTGTGAATGGTAGAGTTTCAAAATTGGCTATAATTAGTCAGGATATTTTTGCAAAAGGCTAACCTTTAATTTACGTATTTATTTATTCGTAATTGTTAGATAAGCAAACATCTATTTGAGTAAATTCCATTTTTTAATCACCGATTGAGTCATTCAAGAACAGCAATATTGATAGCTGTTCTACATTTGCTTAAATTTTAACAGGTGTATATTCTTTTATACTCAACTTTACATACCAAAACTCCAGGAGTTAGAAATGACAAAACCAGTAATCGGTTTCATCGGCCTCGGTCTGATGGGCGGCAATATGGTAGAAAATTTGCAGAAAAAAGGCTACGAGCCAATTGTAATGGATCTGAATAAAGATGCTGTTGCAGCAGTTGTTGCTCGAGGCGGAAAAGCCGCAACTTCTGCAGCTGAATTAGCTGCAGCCAGTGATATCATCATGCTTGCCCTTACTACCTCTGAAATTGTCGAGAAAGTTGTTTACGGCGAAGACGGTATCCTTGCAGGCATTAAAGAAGGTGCTGTATTGATTGATTTCGGAACATCGATTCCGGCTTCTACTCGTAAGATTGGTGCTGATCTTGCCAAGAAAGGTGCGGGCATGGTTGATGCTCCTTTAGGTCGTACTCCAGCTCACGCTAAAGACGGTCTTCTAAATATCATGGCTTCTGGAGATAAAGCTACGTTTGACAAAGTTAAACCAGTGCTTGACCAACAAGGCGAAAATGTCTTTTATCTTGGTGCACTAGGTGCCGGTCATACTACTAAACTAATTAACAACTTCATGGGTATGACAACGGTTTGTACTATGTCACAAGCTTTTGCTGTAGCTGATCGTGCAGGTGTTGACCGTCAACAATTGTTCGACATCATGTCTACTGGTCCATCTAATTCACCATTTATGCAATTCTGTAAGAATTACGCTGTTGATGGTGTAAGTGATTTAGGTTTTTCTATTGCTAATGCAAATAAAGATCTAGGTTATTTCCTTAAGATGGTTGAAGATCTTGGTACACGTGCTGAAATTGCTGAAGGTACTTCTCATAACCTTCAAGCTGCATTCGATGAAGGCATGGGTAACGGTAACGTTCCAGAAATCTTCGATTACTTCCTTAAGTTGGAAAAGTAATAAAGATTTAATTGGAGCCAAGCATAACGCTTGGTTCCATTAAATAAGTACCCTCATATTAGCTGCGGTCACTGTGTAATCAGGCTGAGCTAGTATGGTTTGAATCCGATAACTAAATCGTTGAATATGTGTTTGTAGTTTGCTTGTCAGCTCTCACTTTTCATCAGTTTAATTATCGGATTTTTTGTATGTGGCGAACAAAGAATCCAATTGAAGTGAGTGTTGGTATAATTATTAGCAAATGTCTTTGCTATTTTTCATATAAATTTCAACCTCATGTTGTTTGTTTACCTAAAAACGATCCAGAAGAGTTGAGCTTTGCTGCAGAGCTATAAGCCGCAAATGCGTACAATTACCTCTATTGCTGCCTTTTAGGTTTAGCCGTAAACTTGCATAACAATGGTAAATTTGAAGGTACATGGTTATCTGGTCTAGTCTGCAAAAACGAGCGAAAATAGGACTGTTTTTACTGTCAATTTTAGGACTCTTGCTCTTCGCTTTTTATTGGAATGAAGCCCGTAAAGAGGTGGTTTTTCTGTGTGCTAATTTTAGCCAAGGAGTGAGCAAAACTAGTGTCTTGAGGCAGCTCAAAACAGTTAATCTTTCGAGCTTTACAATGCAGAAAACTATAAGCGGAGATTTAATAGTATTAAGCAGTGTGTTTAATTTTGAAATTTACCAATGTGTTATTGAAATAGATTCAAATGAACAAGTACACAGGGCGCAAATCAAATAGAATATAGTTCTACTTTGTTTTTAATATTCCCGTTTTACCTACATATTCATTAATTAGGACTCAAATTGCTTTCTGACTTAAATTTTTCGTTGCAGATAACCACACCTATATTCTTTATCATTGGCTTGGGCTTTTTGTTCAAACGCATTGGTTGGTTGAATGATGATTTTGCCAAAATGGGGTCCGCTTTAGTATTTAAAGTCACCTTGCCGTGTTTGCTTTTCACAAAACTATCAATGACTGATTTTACGCAAGGTTTACCCACTGCATTGGTGATTTACGGCTTTATTGCGACCCTAGTTTTGTTTCTGTTTTTGGACGTTTTCGCCACACGATTTATTTCTGAACGAGCGGATAAAGGCGTATTTGTGCAAGGTGCGTTTAGAAGTAACATGGGGATTATTAGTTTAGCATTTGTGGTCAGCGCATATGGCGAAGACACGCTAGCTATTGCGTCAATCTATTTGGCGGTAATAACCATATTGTTCAACGTCTTGTCAGTGGTGACGTTTTCGCGACACATGCATCAAAACGGCTCAAATGGGTTCGCTTCTATTTTCCTCAATATTGGTAAAAACCCGTTAATTATCTCTATTGTTTTAGGTGTGGCTGTTTCACTGTTGAATGTGCCTGTGCCTGAAATAGCGCTGCATACAGGTGAATACTTCGCTGGTATGACGCTGCCATTGGCTTTGTTATGTGCCGGAGCGTCTATTCGAATCAAGGAATTCCATTCTTCCTCGGTACTTTATTGGTCATCCGCTATGAAGTTAATAGTGCTTCCTTTGGTGATAACACTAGGTGGCGTTCTTATAGGGCTTAGAGGTGAGGAGCTTGGTGTCTTGTACCTTATGTGTGCGTCCCCCACAGCAGCGGCCAGTTATCCAATGGTACAAGCTATGCACGGTAATCATTACTTGGCTGCCGCCATCATTGCGGTGACCAGCATAGGCTCAATGTTAACCACTACTTTAGGTATATTTTTATTGAAAGTATTTGAATTAATTTAGGCGTTAACTGCTGGATTTTGGATGCTCAGCGGCTAATTGAAATGAAGATAAGGCATTAGATTGAAGGATGATTTAATGGGGCGAATAACTGATAAACTATACAAGTTTAATTTTTATGTCTCCCAATGCTACCGAACAACAGGGTAGAAATTCGTCATCATCAATGTAGGCTAAAGGATCTGTCGTGTAGTCAATGTCACCATCTATTAGTTTACTTCTGCAAGCACCGCAAAATCCCTCTCGACAATGATAGTGAACTTCGATATTGCGCTTTTCCAAGCTTTCTAAAATAGTGTCTGATTGGTCTGTGAGGATAGGGGGGTGATCACCGTCAATGGTGATCACGTATTGTTTTTTCTCGGACATTAAAGATCGAAGTCGTCAAAGTCACTGGCATTTACTTCAGCGTCAATTTGACCGACCAAGTAAGAGCTTATTTCTGATTCTTGTGGGGCAACTTGTACGTTGTCAGAGTTGAGATAATTATTCATCCAAGGTAACGGATTGCTGGTGATATCAAAAGGTTGACCCATGCCAATAGCCGACATGCGATGATTGGCAATATATTCAACATATTGACACAATATTTCTTCATTCAAGCCAATCATTGAGCCTTGTGCAAATAAATATCCAGCCCATTGTTTTTCTTGTTCAACAGCTTGCATAAATATTTCTTTAGCTTGGTCTTTTAACTCTTCCGCTATTTCTGCCATTTCAGGATCATCTTTGCCTTTTTGCCAAAGATTAAGAATATGCTGAGTTGAGGTTAAATGTAGATTTTCATCTCGTGCAATAAGACGAATAATTTTCGAATTACCTTCCATTAACTCGCGCTCGGCAAATGCAAATGTACAAGCAAAGGAAACATAGAAACGTATGGCTTCTAAAGCATTGACAGAGTTCATACAAAGATACAGTTTTTTCTTTAATTCACGCATAGTGATGGTGTAAGCAACTCCATCAACTGTGTGTACACCTTCACCCTGGGTTTGCCAAAGTTGAGTATAGAAAATCAAGTCATCATAGTATTTTGATATATCACCTGCTCTTTGCTTGATTTGTTCGTTCACTACAATGTCGTCAAAAATTGCACTGGGATCAGTGAATAAATTGCGCAAAATGTGTGTATAAGAACGTGAATGTATGGTTTCGAAAAATGACCATGTTTCTGTCCACGTTTCTAATTCAGGTAACGAAATAATTGGAAGAAATGCAATATTTGGGCTTCTTCCTTGAACCGAATCTAACAAAGTTTGATATTTTAAATTGGAAATAAAGATATGTTTTTCAGAGTCACTTAAAGACTGGAAATCAACCCGGTCTTTACTGACGTCAACTTCTTCTGGACGCCAGAAAAAACTAATTTGTTTTTCAATTAATTTTTCAAAAATACTGTGTTTTTGCTGGTCGTATCGAGCAACATTCACTGGATTGCCGAAAAACATAGGTTCCAATAAAGGATTCGTTGGTTTTTGATTAAAAGTGGTGTATTTCATTTACCGTCAGTACTCTGTGAGGTTTAACACTGGGTGGCGCGCAATACGCCACCAAACTTGGTTTTTGGTTTAGATCTTACATGCACCACCGGCACAATCATCATCTTCTTCCAAGACAACTTCTTGAGCCAAAGGTGTAGCGACTTCTTTTTTCAATTCAAGTTGTGAAGTGTCAGAAGCGCCATCTCGTGTATTGTGGTAATACAAGGTTTTAATACCCAATTTATAAGTGGTTAATAAGTCTTTTAACAACAATTTCATAGGTACTTTTCCACCTTCGTATTTACCAGGATCGTAACTCGTATTGGCAGAAATCGTTTGATCGATAAATTTTTGCATGATGGCGCATAATTGCAGGTAACCATCGTTGGAATTGATATCCCAAAGCAATTCGTATTGCTCCTTCAATCTATCGTATTCAGGTACCACTTGTTTGAGTACGCCATCTTTTGAGGATTTAATACTAATATGCCCACGAGGTGGCTCTATACCATTTGTCGCATTGGATATCTGTGAAGACGTTTCTGACGGCATTAATGCTGATAACGTACTGTTTCGCAGCCCGTGTTCAACAATTTCTTTACGCAAGGATTCCCAGTCGTAATGAAGTGGCTCGTCACATACCTTATCTAAATCTTTTTTGTAGGTATCAATGGGCAATATACCTTGTGAATAGGTGGTTTCATTGAACTTAGGACAAGCACCTTTTTCTTTAGCTAGGTTATTTGAAGCTTTAAGAAGATAATACTGCATGGCTTCAAAGGTTCTGTGTATTAGCGCATTACCACTTCCATCTGAGTATTTTTTGCCATTTTTAGCCAAGTAGTAAGCAAAGTTAATGACACCTATACCCAAGGTTCTTCTATCAATTGACGCACGGTATGCAGCAGGGACTGGGTAATCTTGATAGTCTAACAAGCTATCCAGTGCGCGTACCGCTAAGTCAGCCATTTCTTCGAATTCGTCAAGGCTTTCAATTGCGCCGAGATTAAATGCAGATAAGGTACAAAGTGCGATTTCGCCATTTTCGTCGTTAATGTGCTGCAAAGGTTTGGTTGGAAGGGCAATCTCCAAACACAAGTTGCTTTGTCTAACCGGTGCAAGTTTCGGATTAAATGGACTGTGAGTATTACAGTGATCAACATTTTGCAGATAAATACGCCCTGTACTTGCACGCTCTTGCATAAATAAACTAAATAACTCTACTGCTCTGATTTTCTTTTTACGAATAGAATCATCTTGTTCGTACTTAACATATAAAGCTTCGAACTCATCTTGATCCGCAAAGAAGGCATCATAAAGCCCTGGTACATCGGAGGGGCTGAACAGCGTGATATGTTGATCCTTGATCATGCGTGTGTACATAAGTTTATTAAACTGAACACCGTAATCGAGATGTCTAACTCGATTTTCTTCAACACCACGGTTATTTTTAAGTACCAATAAAGATTCTACTTCTAAGTGCCATACCGGATAAAATAAGGTTGCTGCGCCGCCTCGAACACCACCTTGAGAGCAACTTTTCACCGCGGTTTGGAAGTATTTATAAAATGGGATACAACCGGTGTGGTAAGCCTCACCACCGCGAATTTCACTGCCTAGAGCACGAATACGCCCAGCATTTACGCCGATACCAGCTCGTTGACTAACGTATTTTACGATCGCGCTGGCAGTCGCGTTGATCGAATCTAGGCTGTCGCCAGCTTCTATCAATACACAAGAACTAAATTGACGGGTAGGGGTTCTAACGCCCGACATAATTGGCGTAGGCAAAGAAATTTTAAATAATGATGTGGCATCATAGAAACGTTTTACATAATCTAAACGTGTGTCTTTTGGATAGTTAGCGAACAAACACGCTGCCACTAAAATATACAAAAATTGGGCACTTTCGTAGATTTCACCGGTCACGCGATTCTGAACTAAATATTTGCCTTCCAGTTGTTTAACTGCTGCATAACTGAAGTTCATGTCGCGCCAATGATCCATATATTGATCTAGTTCATTCAGCTCTTGCTCTGAGTAGTCTTCTAAAATGTGTTGGTCATATTTTCCCTTAGCAACCATCTCTTTTACGTGAGTAAGCAAAGTAGGTGGTTCAAACTGACCATAGGCTTTTTTACGCAGATGGAAAACGGCTAAACGAGCTGCAAGATATTGGTAATCAGGTGTATCAGTAGAAATTAAGTCTGCTGCTGATTTGATCAAGGTCTCATGAATGTCTTCGGTTTTGATACCATCATAAAATTGAATGTGAGCTTTGATTTCAACTTGAGAAACTGAAACATTTTTTAGGCCTTTGGCCGCCCAAGTTATGACTTTGTGAATTTTGTCCAAATTTAAGACTTCACGTTCACCATCGCGTTTCGTGACATTTAGAGAGTTATTCATGTATTTGATAGCCGTATAAGATAATTAGCGCCCCATGCTCTGAAAAATAAAATTTAACGAACACATTGTTTTTGTATATTAACGTTTTAAATTCTAGCCACACTTCATGGAGTAAATTGATCGCATTGAAAAGCGTTTACTTCCGGTTATTTTTTAGAATAGTTAGAAAAAATGTGACGAGCACAAGATAGAGGTGTTTACCTCTATTTGCAACCCAATATGTGGTGGTTTTATCGCCAAAAAAACTCAACCAATTGATATGTTAGTATTGACTAACTTAGAAGCTGCATTAGCGAATGAGTTAAGCCGAATGCAAGCAAATTTTAGATTAAATTAAAAAGTTAAATTATTTTTGAAGGACAAAATCTATTTTTAGAATATCACGATATATAGTGTTTAAAATCTCAACTGTCACTATATCTGGTATTCTTTATGCTTCCCCCTGTTCATTTATGAAATGTGAGAGTGACATAAATTTGATGAATTTTGTGCCTAAGTTAGATCGTGTAACTGACTGAACTGACTTATCTCAAAGTCTGCTTTCCAATTAATCACTTCTTGTTGATCTTTAATGTAACCATAGAGCGCCGCGACACTAACCATATTTGCGTTACGGGCGGCTTCAATATCTCTAAGCGCGTCACCAACATATAAGGTATTTTGTGGATTCACTTCAAGCACTCTGGCGGCTTCTAAAAGCGGCAGAGGATGAGGTTTACGTTTAATATAAGTGTCGCCACTGATGACAATCCCGCAACTTTGCATAATTGGGAAGTGGGTCAGTAATTGCGTGGTTAAAAATCCAGGCTTGTTAGTGACAATCCCCCAAGGAATAGCATTTTGATTCAGAAACTCTAAGCTATCCTCAACCCCTTCAAAGCAGGTTGTATCAACACAAACATTCTGTTCGTAATGGTCAAGAAGCATTTGTCTGCATTTCTGCAACGCTTGCTTTGACAGGGCTTCAAAATCATCTGCAAACCCCAATTTTAACAAACCAAGGGCACCGTCTGATGCAACACAGCGGTATTCCTGAGGCTGGCAGGCTGGGCGATCATAATGGGCAAGCACATGATTAAGGGCATTACCCAAATCAGCCGCGGTGTCTAACAAGGTGCCATCCAAATCAAATAAAATGCCAGCGTACTTGTCATTAAATAAATTGTTTTTCGAGACCATCTTTACACTTCACTTTTCTGGCAATGCACTATGTAATTTACATCAACGTTTTGTTCAGAAAGGTAATATTGTTTGGAAAAGGGGTTCATATGCAAACCTGTCATGTGTTTAGTGATTAAATCTGTGCTATCGACCCAACTTAATAATTCAGAGGGTTGGATAAACTTCTCATACTCATGGGTGCCCTTAGGAACCAGGTTCAACACTTTTTCTGCGCCGACAATAGCCATCAAATAGGATTTCAGGTTTCGATTCAATGTGGAGAAAAACACATCACCGCCAGGCTTAACTAACGTAGCGCAAGCTCGTACAATTGAGGCCGGATCTGGCACATGCTCTAACATCTCAAGGCAAGTCACGATGTCAAATTGATTGGCATGCTGCTCAGCCATTTGTTCTGCAGTGATTTGTTGGTAGCTTACTTTTACACCGGATTCTAAACCGTGAAGTCGCGCTACTTCTAAGGATTCAGAAGCCATATCAATACCGGAAACTTGTGCACCTTGCTTAGCTAGATATTCTGATAAAATACCGCCGCCGCATCCAACATCAATAATGCTTTTGTCGAACACCCCGTTAGTCCGTTGCTGAATGTAATCTGCTCTAAGCGGATTAATTTCATGCAAAGGCTTAAATTCACCTTCTAAATCCCACCACCTAGACGCTAAAGCCGAAAACTTATCTATTTCTGCAGCGTCTACGTTTTGATTGGTCATTGTTCACTCCTTTTTCATCTGTTTGCTATTATAAGCTGTCATTAATTTAGATAACCAGACCTTTATACCCGAAGATATGCTAAATAATTGTTTGATTGCACACTATATAAGCTAATCACGGCTATTTATTTTGTTTTCTCGGTGGTAGAATCTACAGTCGATTTAGAACCCACTATAACTATAAGTGAAGTCGAACTTTTCAAACTGACTTGACCAGTTTCATCAGTAGATTCAGATAATAATTTAGGGACAAGGCTGTATATGACAGACAATGCCAACGAAATTCTCCCCATTAATATAGAGGAAGAACTTAAAAATTCTTACCTCGACTATGCAATGAGTGTCATTGTTGGACGTGCACTACCGGATGTGCGTGATGGGTTAAAACCTGTTCACCGCCGCGTATTGTTCGCCATGAATGAGTTGAAAAACGATTATAATAAACCGTACAAAAAATCCGCTCGTGTAGTAGGTGACGTGATTGGTAAATATCACCCTCACGGTGATACTGCTGTTTACGACACCATTGTTCGTATGGCGCAGCCATTTTCCTTGCGATATATGCTAGTTGACGGCCAAGGTAACTTTGGTTCTGTTGACGGTGACTCCGCAGCTGCGATGCGTTATACCGAAGTGAGAATGGCTAAAATAGCCCATGAACTTCTCGCCGATTTAGAAAAAGAAACCGTTGATTTTGTACCTAACTATGACGGTACAGAACATATTCCAGACGTACTACCCACCCGCGTACCTAACTTATTAGTTAACGGTTCTTCAGGTATTGCGGTAGGTATGGCGACTAATATTCCACCGCATAACTTAACTGAAGTTGTGAATGGCTGTATCGCACTTATCGATAATCCCGATATGACCATCGAAGAAATCATGACGCACATTCCAGGTCCTGATTTCCCAACTGCAGCATTAATCAGTGGTCGTAAAGGCATTGATGATGCATATCGCACAGGTCGCGGTAAAATCTACATGCGCGCACGCGCTGAGATTGAAACTGAAGATAGCGGTAAAGAAACCATTATCGTGCACGAAATTCCTTACCAAGTTAACAAAGCAAGGTTAATTGAAAAAATTGCTGAACTGGTAAAAGAAAAGAAAATAGAAGGTATATCTGCTTTACGTGACGAGTCTGATAAAGACGGTATGCGTATTGTTGTTGAAGTGAAACGCAATGAATCAGCAGAAGTACTGTTAAACCATTTATATGCTCAAACACAGTTACAAACTGTATTTGGTATTAATATGGTAGCCTTGGATAACAACCAGCCTCGCGTATTTAATCTAAAAGACATTTTAGAAGCCTTTGTTCTGCATCGCAGAGAAGTGGTTACCCGTCGTACAGTTTATGAGTTGAAAAAAGCCCGTGACCGTGCCCATATCCTTGAAGGTTTAGCGATTGCCCTGGTTAATATCGATGAAATCATCGAGTTAATTAAAGCCTCGCAAAGTCCAAGTGACGCTAAAGCATCTTTGGTCGCTCGTGGTTGGGCGTTAGGTGATGTGGCTGAAATGCTAGCTCGCGCTGGTGATGATGCGGCTCGTCCTGATTGGCTTGAACCTCAATTCGGTATTTCCGAAGGCGAATATTTCTTAACTGAGCAGCAAGCTCAGGCAATTTTGGACTTACGTCTACATAAACTAACAGGTTTAGAACACGACAAAATCTTAGCTGAATATAAAGATCTATTAGACGTTATCGCTGAACTATTACGCATTTTGTCTAGTTCAGAACGTTTGATGGAAGTGATCAGAGAAGAGCTTGAGTTAATTCGTGACGAATATGGTGATGAAAGACGCACTGAAATTACCGCCGCTACACACGACATCGACATGGAAGATCTTATCGAACGTGAAGATGTAGTAGTGACACTTTCTCGTGAAGGTTACGTGAAGTATCAGAAACTTTCTGATTACGAAGCGCAGCGACGTGGTGGTAAAGGTAAATCTGCGACTAAAATGAAGAACGAAGACTTCATTGAAAAGTTATTGGTTGCTAATACCCACGACCATATTTTGTGCTTCTCAACCCGTGGCCGCTTATATTGGTTGAAAGTATATCAATTACCATTCGCTAGTCGTAACGCTCGTGGACGTCCAATCGTTAATATTCTTCCACTAGAAGAAGGTGAACGTATTACTGCTATTTTACCAATTCAAGAATTTGAAGAAGGTAAATTTGTATTAATGGCAACTGCAAACGGTACAGTTAAAAAGACCGCACTTTCTCAATATTCACGTCCTCGTTCAAACGGTATCATTGCGGTCAACTTAAACGAAGGTGATGAATTAATTGGCGTTGATATTACAGACGGTGAAAGCGACATTATGTTGTTCTCAGATGCAGGTAAAGTAGTTCGTTTTAACGAAAAACAACGTGATTCTGAAACCGGTGAAGTAAAACGTGACCCTGAAACAGGTGAAGAGTTGTTAGCGCTGCGTCCAATGGGCAGAACGGCCACAGGTGTTCGCGGTATCCGATTGCAAGAAGGCCAAAAAGTGGTATCACTGATTGTACCTAAAGGTGACGGCGCGATTTTAACCGCAACTGAGAATGGTTTCGGGAAACGTACTCCTATTGCTGACTACCCAGCTAAGAGCCGTGCAACACAAGGTGTTGTATCCATCAAGGTTTCTGAGCGTAATGGTGCAGTGGTTGGTGCAGTGCAAGTGTTCGAAGGTCAAGAAATTATGTTGATCAGTGACCAAGGTACTTTGGTTAGAACACGTGTTGATGAAGTCTCTACCGTGGGCAGAAATACTCAAGGTGTCAGACTAATCCGTACTGGCAAAGACGAACATGTAGTGGGCTTACAGAAGATAGAAGAGATTGAAGCAGAAGATTTAGAGCTATTAGAAGGCGAAGATGCAGTAGAAGCTGAACAAGCTGAAGTTGCAGACGATGACGCTGGACAACCAGACTCTGACGCTACTGAGTAGAATCTTAAACGCTAGTTTTTAATCATACTTAAAACGAGTGGCTTATTCCGCTCGTTTTTTTTCGGGAGAAAATCAAATTATGGCAGTTACTTATAATTTCAGTGCAGGTCCTGCGATGTTACCTACTGATGTTATGTTGCGAGCACAACAAGAGTTTATTAATTGGCAAGATCAAGGGTGCTCGGTGATGGAAATGAGCCATCGCAGCAAAGCTTATATAGAGGTTGCTGAGCGTGCCACTCATAATTTGCGCAAGCTACTGGCAGTTCCTGATGATTATCAAATACTATTTACCCATGGCGGCGGAAGAGGGCAGTTTTCAGCTGTACCCTTGAATCTATCTGCAGTGGGTGACCATGCTGATCATTTGGTCACCGGCTCTTGGTCTAAAGGTGCGGTTAATGAAGCGCAAAACTATTTAACTGCTGATGTCGTGGGTGGCGTAGAAGTGGTAGACGGCATAACGCAAGTGCAATCCCAAAGTAATTGGCAGTTAAACGATAAAGCGGCGTACTTTCATTACTGTCCTAATGAAACAGTCGAAGGTATTGAAATAAACGAAGTGCCTGATACTCAAGGGGTACCTATTGTCGCTGATATGTCGTCGAATATTCTGTCCAAACAAATTGACGTCAATAACTATGCAGTTATATACGGTGGAGCGCAAAAGAACATTGGTCCTTCGGGATTGTCTGTGGTCATTGTGCATAACAGCATGTTAGACAAAGCTCGTGTGGAAACCCCTTCCATTCTTAATTACGGTTTGATCGCAAAACACGATTCTATGTACAACACGCCGCCAACATTTGCTTGGTATTTGGCTGGGTTAGTATTTGAGTGGTTGCTTGATATGGGCGGTGTTGCTGAGATTGAAAAGCGTAATAAACAAAAGTCTGATCTGTTGTATAGCGCGATAGATAGCAACGATTTTTATTCAAACAGCGTGGCTGTACAAAATCGTTCGCGCATGAATGTGCCGTTTCATTTAGCCGATACAAAATTAGATGCTTTATTCTTAGAAGAGTCCGAAGCTGCTGGTTTGAAAGCATTAAAAGGTCACCGAATTGTTGGAGGGATGCGTGCCAGTATATACAACGCGATGCCAATCGAAGGGGTAAAAGCGTTGATAGACTTTATGAATGATTTTGCTAAAAGGAACGGATAAAACATGCAACAACTAAGACTTGAGCCTATTTCCAAAGTACAAGGTACGGTGAATGTTCCAGGCTCAAAGAGTTTATCTAATCGCGCTCTTTTATTGGCAGCTTTAGCAAAAGGTGAAACCACGCTAACTAATTTACTCGATAGCGATGATATCCGGCATATGCTGGATGCATTGAGCCTGTTGGGAGTTGCTTATCAACTTAGTGACGATAAAACTCAGTGTATTGTCCAAGGTAATAATGGCGTCTTCAATACCGATAGTAAGATAGAAATGTTTTTAGGTAATGCAGGCACAGCTATGCGTCCGTTGTGCGCAGCACTAGCTGCCTCAAATGGCGAATACGTTCTTACCGGTGAACCTCGTATGGAGGAGCGTCCAATTGGTGCATTGGTTGATGCGCTATCTCAGGCTGGCGCTGAAATAAGCTACCTAAAAAGTGATGGATATCCACCGTTACATATTAAAGGGAAAGCTCTTTCAGGTGGCAAAATCCAAGTCGATGGCAGTGTGTCTAGTCAGTTTTTAACCGCAGTACTTATGGCTGCACCGTTATTTTCTGATGACAGTCAAATTGATATTATTGGCGAATTGGTCTCTAAACCTTATATTGATATTACCCTAGATACCATGGCCAAGTTTGGGGTTACCGTTGAAAATGACAACTATCAGAGTTTTAAAATAACAGGTAATCAAACTTATCAATCGCCAGGCTCATTCTTGGTGGAAGGTGATGCTTCATCAGCGTCTTACTTTTTAGCCGCCGGTGCTATCAAGGGCGGCACGGTAAAAGTGACAGGTGTGGGCGCTAAAAGCATTCAAGGTGATATTAAATTTGCGGATGTGCTTTCCGCTATGGGCGCAAAAGTGACTTGGGGTGATGACTTTATCGAAGTTACAGGAGCACCATTAACTGCCATTGATATGGACATGAATCATATTCCCGATGCCGCTATGACAATCGCGACTACTGCATTGTTTGCCACTGGCACCACCAAAATGACGAATATTTATAATTGGCGGGTTAAAGAGACTGACCGTTTAGCAGCAATGGCTACTGAACTGCGCAAATTAGGTGCAGAAGTAAAAGAAGGTCATGACTTTATTGAGGTTACTGCTCCGGCAAAATTACAAGAAGCGGAAATTGATACTTACAATGACCATCGTGTGGCTATGTGCTTTTCACTCGTTGCTTTAAGCGATACTGCTGTGGTGATAAATGATCCAGGTTGTACGGCTAAAACGTTCCCAGACTACTTTGAACGATTTGCCAGCATTAGTGACTAATATTTTCTAGTTGCCAGAATCAGAGATGGCTAGTGTCATCTCTTGGTTATCTTTATTATTAAACGAAATGTTAAAATTATGTTTAAAATCAATGTGTTAATTGCTAATTAGATAGCTTGCATTGCTTATGTTTCGTTAACGAGTATAATTCCGCCCGATTTTTAACTCAGCTCAGGAGAGCACATGCAAGTATCACCAGTCATCACTATCGATGGTCCTAGCGGTGCAGGAAAGGGAACAGTGAGCGCGTTATTGGCCAAAACACTAGGCTGGAACTTCCTTGATAGTGGCGCGATATATCGTGTTTTAGCGATTGCCGCGATCCATCATCAAATTGAACCTGACGATGAAGATGCTCTGCTTCCTCTAGCCAGTAGTCTAGATGTTAACTTCAATACCACTAACAAAGACAGTAAAGTCATCCTTGAAGGCGAAGATGTAACCCATGAAATTCGCACTGAAGAGGTAGGCAGTATTGCTTCTAAAGTAGCTTCTTTACCGCGTATTCGCGAAGCATTATTAAGACGTCAACGTGCTTTTCGAGAAGAGCCAGGTTTAGTTGCCGATGGTCGTGATATGGGAACCGTAGTATTTCCTAACGCAGAAGCCAAAATATTCCTAACGGCTAGTGCAGATGAAAGGGCCCAGAGACGATACAATCAGTTGAAAGATAAGGGGCATGATGTTAATATTGCGCGCCTTTTAACCGATATCAAAGCAAGAGACGAGCGAGACGCTAACCGAAGTGTTGCTCCGTTGGTACCTGCTGATGACGCATTAGTGCTTGATTCTACACACTTAAATGTAGAGCAAGTGCTTGAAAAGGTTAAAGAATTTGTTGGTTCAAAACTTAGTGTCCAATGCGCTCTTTAATTGCTCTACCCGCCAGATAACGGATTAATCTGGTTATGAACAACAACCCCACGTTAATCGGATTTTTCGTGGATACACTTAAAAGTAACTATTAAAGTAATCTATGACTGAAAATTTTGCTGATTTATTTGAAGAAAGTTTAAAAGAACTTGAAACACGTCCTGGTGCCATCGTTAAAGGTACTATCGTATCAATTGATAAAGACATTGTTCTTGTTGATGCAGGTCTTAAATCTGAAAGCGCAATTCCCGTAGAGCAATTCAAAAACGCTGAAGGCGTCCTTGAAGTAGCCATTGGCGACACAGTAGATGTTGCTTTAGACGCGGTTGAAGACGGTTTTGGTGAGACTATTCTATCCAGAGAAAAAGCTAAGCGTCATGAAGCTTGGGTAGAACTTGAAAAAGCTTACGAAGAAAAAGAAACCATCATTGGTGTTATCAATGGCAAAGTCAAAGGTGGCTTTACTGTTGAAGTGAATACAGTGCGCGCATTCTTGCCTGGTTCATTGGTTGATGTTCGCCCAGTTCGCGACACAACTCACCTTGAAGGTAAAGAATTAGAATTTAAAGTTATCAAGTTAGATGCTAAACGTAACAACGTTGTAGTTTCTCGTCGTGCTGTTATCGAAGCTGAAAGCAGCGCAGAACGTGATCAAATACTTGCTAACCTTGAAGAAGGCCATGAAGTTAAAGGTATCGTTAAGAACCTTACTGACTACGGTGCATTCGTTGACCTAGGCGGTGTAGACGGTCTACTTCACATTACTGATATGGCTTGGAAACGCGTTAAGCACCCAAGTGAAATCGTTAACGTTGGTGACGAAATTAACGTTAAAGTATTGAAGTTCGACAAAGAGAAGTCTCGTGTTTCTCTTGGTATGAAACAAATGGGCAGCGATCCTTGGCAAGAAATTGCTAACCGTTACCCTGAAGGTTCTAAATTATCAGGTGCGGTTACTAACCTTACTGACTACGGTTGTTTTGTTGAAATCGAAGACGGTGTTGAAGGTTTGGTTCACGTTTCTGAAATGGATTGGACTAACAAAAACATCCACCCATCTAAGGTTGTTAACCTAGGTGATGTTGTTGAAGTTATGGTTCTTGAAATTGACGAAGAACGTCGTCGTATTTCTCTAGGTCTTAAGCAATGTAAAGCTAACCCTTGGGAAGAATTTGCTAAGTCTCACGAGAAGAACGATAAAGTTAGCGGTAAGATCAAATCTATCACTGACTTCGGTATCTTCATCGGTCTTGACGGCGGCATCGACGGACTAGTTCACTTGTCTGACATTTCTTGGAATAAGACTGGCGAAGACGCTGTTCGTGAATACAAGAAAGGTGATGAAATCTCAGCTGTGGTATTGCAAGTCGACCCAGAGCGCGAGCGTATTTCACTAGGTGTTAAACAGATTGAAGAAGATCCGTTCAATAAGTATCTGACAGATAACAAGAAAGGTGCTATCGTTACTGGTAAGGTTACCGCTGTAGACGCTAAAGGTGTTACGGTTAACTTGGCAGAAGAAGTAGATGGTTACGTTCGTGTTGGTGATTTGACAGTTGAACGTTTAGAAGATGCTTCTGAAGTTGTTAATGTAGGTGATGATCTTGAAGCCAAATTTATGGGCGTAGATCGTAAGAACCGTATCGTTAACTTGTCGGTTAAAGCGAAAGACCAAGCAGACGAGAAAGAAGCTATCGAAAAAGTAAATCAACAGCCAGATGATGCTGGATTTGCTAACGCGATGGCCGAAGCATTCAAAGCTGCTAAAGGCGAAGAATAAAACTTATGCTCAGGCACTTGAACCAAAGTGCCTGATTGTCAGTCTCATCGGTAAAGTATTTTTGATTAACGGAGATTTCTAATGACTAAATCAGAACTTATTGAAAGGCTCGCCGATAAAGCTCGTCACGTTCCTGCTAAGGATGTTGAGTCTGCAATTAAAGAGATGCTAGAGCAAATGGCGCAAACCCTTCAAAAGGGTGATCGCATAGAGATACGTGGCTTTGGTAGTTTCTCGTTGCATTTTCGTGCTCCTCGCGTTGGCCGTAACCCTAAAACAGGTGAAACGGTTAAACTGGAAGGTAAATACGTTCCTCACTTTAAACCTGGTAAGGAATTGCGTGAACGTGTTAACGAAGGTCTGGCACATTAAGATTATTTTATTTTAAAAAAACGGCACTCTTTTTAGAGTGCCGTTTTTGTTTGGGTGACAACTAGGTACATAGTTTTGTACTATAAGCTTTGATACCGCTTAATAAGCGTTTTTTCCTTAACAATTTGAGGTTTAAGATTGAAAATATTCCTGATCGTTATCATTTTCATTATTATCATGCTGGTAGCATCACTTTTAGGTGCAAAAAATGATCAAGCCGTGATGTTTGATTATTTAATGGGTACCATGGAAATGCGCCTCTCAATTTTATTAATGTCTTTTTTTGCTGCCGGCGTAATATTTAGCTCGTTAGTTTTCACACTTGTTTGGCTTAAATTAAAATGGCGCATCAATCGGTTACAGAAACGTAATCGCACAACTGACATTGCAAGTAGTTAATCTGGATGCTTGAATTACTTTTTTTATTACTTCCTGTTGCTGCTGGTTATGGTTATGTCATGGGACGCAATAGCGTCCGTCAAGCACAGCGCAAACAATCCAGTATTCTCTCTCGACATTACTTTAAAGGTTTAAACTTTTTATTGTCTGATCAACCAGATAAAGCGGTTGATACATTAATGAAAATGATGAGCTTAGACAGTGATACCGTTGAAACTCATATAGCTATGGGAAATTTCTTCAGACATCGTGGTGAGTTAGATCGTGCTATTCGTGTGCACCAGAATTTGGTTAGTAAACAAGAATTGTCCGAATCACAAAATAGACAAGCGCTACGAGAGCTTGGTAAAGATTATATGATGGCGGGCTTTTTAGAGCGCGCCGAAAATGCCTTTTTAGAATTATTGGACAGTGATAAACATTTCCTAGACGCCCAACAGCATCTATTTAGCATCTATCAAACTACAAAAGAGTGGGATAGAGCGATAGAGCTTGGTGAGCGTATGATGGATTGTCACGGTGATAGCGATGAATTGTGTATACGTATTTCTCATTTTTATTGTGAACAAGCATTAAAAATGATCAAACAAGAGAAATATGAAACAGCTGAAAAATCGCTACAAAAAGCAATTGCGGCTTATGAACACGGGGTAAGGCCTTGGTTGATTTTAGGCGATCTATCCATTCAACAGGGTGATTATCAAAAAGCCTTCGATTATTTAAAAGAAGTGCCTGTTCGCGACATCAGTTGGTTTAGCGAAGCAGTACCTAAACTAGAACAATGTGCTGAGAAGCTCAATAATGATGCTCAATTAGAAGCGGTTTTAGATTTATATTGGCAGCAATGTGCGACTTCGTATTTAGCAAAAGTGAAATTGTTAGCTAAAAAAGAGAATACTGAGACTGCGGAAACGGTATTGTTCGACCAATTGAAAAAAACGCCAACCATGAAAGGCTTTAAAACCCTGATGGGCTTTTTTATTGAAGACGAAGTCGACGATAAAACCCGTGAGAGTCTGACAATGGTTAAAGGATTGGTAGAAGAACAAATTAAAATGCGGCCAAAGTATCGTTGTTTGAGTTGCGGTTTTTCCGGACGTCAAATACATTGGTTGTGTCCATCATGTAAGAAATGGGGTGTGGTAAAACCAATTAAAGGGTTAGACGGAGAATAGTCGATTTATGAGTGATACAAGAGTCATAGTTGCATTAGATTTTGATAACAGGGCCAAAGCATTAAATTTAGTTAGCCAACTTGATAGTAATTTATGCAAATTAAAGATCGGTAAAGAAATGTTTACCTATTTTGGTCCTGAGTTTGTAAAGGAATTAGTTAACAGGGGGTTTGATGTTTTTCTAGATCTTAAATTCCATGACATTCCAAACACTGTCGGCAAAGCATGTTTGGCAGCGGCCGACTTGGGAGTATGGATGTTAAATGTGCATGCTTCCGGTGGTCCTAAAATGATGGAAAACGCCAAAACTCAACTAGCTACACTAGGGCCGGACCAACCTAAACTGATAGCAGTGACAGTGCTCACCAGTATGGAACAGAGTCAACTTAATGCAATTGGAATAAAAGATTCTCCTGAGCAACAGGTTTTAAGACTGGCTAAGCTGACAAAAAATTGTGGGTTAGATGGGGTAGTGTGTTCCGCACAAGAAGCCCCGATTCTGAGAAGCTCCTTAGATAAAGATTTTCTATTGGTTACTCCCGGTATTCGACCTTTAGGGTCTGATAAAGGTGACCAACAGCGAGTGATGACACCTCCTGAAGCAATATTAGCAGGGGTTAATTACATGGTTATTGGCCGACCAATTACTCAGGCTGCCGATCCTCTAAGAGCGTTATTGGATATTAATCTATCAGTTGCTTAGAGTGATTAAATTGGAAACAATAAAAAAGCTGCTTTAAAAGCAGCTTTTTTGTGTGTGACGTGTAATAGTCAATATTACATTTCTAGTGCTGCACGTGCGTCCATATATTCTAGATTTAACTCTTTACCTAAGGCGTCAACCACTGCTTTATATGTTACTTTGCCTTTATGGACATTCAATCCATTTAACAAGTGAACATCATCAAGCATTGCTTGTTTTGGTCCTTTATTGGCTAATGCCAAACCGAAAGGTAGTGTTGCATTATTCAATGCCATAGTTGATGTTCTTGCTACGCCACCGGGCATATTAGCAACGCAGTAATGGACAACACCATCAACGATGTAGACAGGATCTTGATGAGTTGTAGCTTTTGAGGTTGCAAAACAGCCACCTTGATCTATTGCCACATCAACCACAACTGAACCCTCTTTCATGTTAGCAATATGTTCTTTGCTAAGTAGTTTAGGTGCTGCCGCTCCTGGAATTAAGACTGCTCCAACGACCAAATCGGCTTTTGACGAATAGTAATCTATTGCATCTATGGTTGAATAGACGGTTTTCACTTGGTTAGCAAAAATATCGTCTAATTCGCGTAAACGAGTTAATGAACGATCTAAAATTGTGACATCAGCACCAAGGCCAATTGCCATTTTGGCAGCATTAGTGCCCACAACACCACCACCAATTACTAGTACTTTACCTGGAGCTACGCCTGGAACACCACCAAGTAGTGTGCCGCTACCACCTTGTGCTTTTTCAAGATAATGAGCGCCTGCTTGTACAGACATTCTGCCGGCAACTTCACTCATCGGAGCCAAAAGAGGTAAACCGTTTCTATTGTCTGTAACCGTTTCATAGGCGATACAGGTTGCGCCAGATGCAACTAATAGCTCCGTTTGCGTTGGATCAGGTGCTAGATGCAAGTAAGTATAAAGGGTCTGGCCTTCACGAAGCATTTTACATTCGTTAGGTTGTGGCTCTTTTACTTTCACAATCATTTCTGCACGGGCAAAGATTTCTTCTGCTGTGTCAATAATTACCGCACCAGCAGCAATATACTGATCATTATCAAACCCTATTGAAGCGCCAGCATTGTTTTCTATCAGTACTTCGTGGCCATGTGTGACAAACTCTTTTGTCGCAGCAGGTGTTAATCCAACACGGTACTCATGATTTTTAATTTCCTTAGGAACTCCAATTAGCATTTTTAACCCAACCTTTTGAATTGCAAGAATAGGCACGCAGTATATGCGAGATTAAAAAAACTTTTGTTCTGTTTTTATGCGTTATGCGGTATATTATACTGATAAATTAATGATATGCGGTTTTAAATAATGCTGGTAAAAACCCCAAAACACCTCGACAGAATCGATCGTAACATCCTGATTGAATTACAAAAAAATGGAAAAATTTCAAATGTCGATTTGGCTAAATCCGTTGGATTAAGCGCCAGCCCTTGTCTAGAAAGGGTTAAGCGTTTAGAACAACAAGGGTATATCACAGGTTATTACGCAAAACTTGATCCACAAAAGTTAGGCGCTGCAATGTTAGTTTTTGTGGAAATTACGTTAAGCAAAACCAGTGTGGATATTTTCGAAGAATTTTCTACGGCGGTGAGAAAACATGATGATATTCAAGAATGCCATCTAGTTTCTGGCAACTTTGATTTTTTACTTAAAGCTAGAGTCGCGGATATGTCTAGTTATCGAAAATTACTAGGGGATACATTATTGCGTTTACCTGGTGTCAGCGAATCACGAACTTATGTGGTTATGGAAGAAGTTAAGCATACTGCTCAAATTAAAATCAATCTGAAGTAAATAGCACTCAATGGGAGAGCATTAACTAGGATTTTGGCACTGTCACTGGTAAGGTATGGGTAGAAAAATAATACCTAGAATTGAATTATAGTTTTATGGCGCGTCTATCTGGAATACAACGAATAATGGAAGTGGGCATGATTTTATCATGTGCCTTCGCATTTTTTATTCTGCTTGCTTTAGCATCTTTTAATAGTGCTGACCCGAGTTGGTCTCAGGCTGGATTTCAAGGAAATATCCATAATTGGGTAGGGCCTATAGGTGCTTGGTTTGCCGATGTGCTATTTTTTAGTTTTGGCCGCTTCGCGTATATTTTGCCGTTTATAATAGCCTTTACTGGCTGGTTTTTATTTCAGCAAGTTAAACGCATTGAACAAATTGATTATTTAACGATTGGCTTACGTATTATTGGCTCAATATTATTTTTAGTGGGTATTTCAGGTATTTTGAGTATCAACTTTGATGATATTTTCCATTTTTCTGCCGGTGGTATGATTGGAGACGTAATCAGTAGTTCGTTAATTCCTTACTTTAGTTTAGTTGGTACTACATTACTGTTACTGTGCTTTTTGTTGACGGGGATAACCTTGGTCACTGGCATTTCCTTAGTGACGGTCGTCGATAAGTTAGGTGAAGTAACTATTTTGTCGGGATTGTTTTTATATCGCACTCCAAAACTAATTCAACAAAGTCCTATTGCAAGGTTAACTTTTAAATCAGCTAGCAATGAAACAAGTGATAATGACGTAGAGATCACTACATTTAAGGCCGCTGAACGAGCCACTCCCGTAGAGCCAACGATTACTATTCCTGAAGAAATATTTGAACAACCTAAACCTGAGCCTAAACCCAGTATTTTGTCGGTGTCTGAGCTTAAAAAGAAAATAACCGGTAAAAAAGAAAAACAAAACACCGAGCAACCAGAACCGTTTAAGGCAGAGCCCACGGCTGATATTCAAGCTGAAACTATACCTAAACAAACACAAAACACCACAGCACCTCATTTAAATGGCAATGCAAAACCAGTAGGGGAGGTCGATGATTCTTTAGGCCCGTTACCTTCATTTGACTTGTTAGAACGTGCTGACAAAGTTAAAAACCCCATTACCCAAGAAGAATTGGATATAGTTTCCCGCCTAGTGGAAGAAAAATTATTAGATTTTAATATTGAAGCTAAAGTAGTGGGAGTTTTTCCAGGTCCGGTTATTACGCGCTTTGAGTTGGACCTTGCACCTGGCGTGAAAGTCAGTCGAATTACCGCCTTATCTAAAGATTTAGCTCGTGCTATGTCGGCAATGTCCGTTCGGGTGGTTGAAGTTATCCCCGGCAAATCAGTTATTGGATTAGAGTTGCCGAACAAAAATAGAGACATGGTACGTTTAAGTGAGGTTATCGCATGCCAAGCTTTCCAAGGCAACGATTCGCCACTGACTATGGTGTTAGGTGCCGATATATCGGGTAAACCTGTGATTGTGGACTTAGCTAAAATGCCACATTTATTAGTTGCAGGTACCACAGGGTCCGGTAAGTCGGTAGGGGTCAACGTGATGATCCTCAGTTTGTTGTACAAATCATCTCCAGAAGATGTGCGTATGATAATGATTGATCCTAAGATGCTAGAGCTCTCGGTCTATGAAGGCATCCCGCATTTGTTGTCTGAAGTGGTAACTGACATGAAAGAAGCGGCGAATGCATTAAGATGGTGTGTAGGCGAGATGGAACGTCGTTATCGATTGATGTCAGCTTTAGGAGTTAGAAATCTTAAAGGCTACAACGCGAAAATTAAACAAGCTATCGAAGACGGACAACCTATCAAAGATCCACTGTGGCGATTCGAAGAAAGTATGGAAACCGTTGCCCCCGATTTAGAAAAATTGCCAGCCATTGTCGTTGTGGTTGATGAATTTGCCGACATGATGATGATTGTTGGGAAAAAAGTGGAAGAACTGATTGCTCGAATCGCGCAAAAGGCGAGGGCAGCAGGAATTCACTTAGTGCTTGCCACACAACGTCCTTCAGTGGATGTTATTACTGGACTAATTAAAGCCAATATTCCCACCCGTATTGCCTTTCAGGTGTCGTCGAAAATTGATTCTCGTACCATCTTAGATCAACAAGGAGCAGAGTCGTTGTTGGGAATGGGGGATATGTTGTATTTACCTCCTGGCACAGGCGTACCCACACGGGTACACGGAGCCTTTGTTGATGATCACGAAGTACATGCCGTGGTTGCAGATTGGAAGAAACGGGGCGAACCTAATTATATTGATGAAATACTCAATGGTGAAAGCAGTGCAGAAGTTTTGCTGCCTGGAGAGCAACCAGAGGGAGCCGATCAGGAATTTGATGCGTTTTACGATGAAGCCGTGGCGTTTATTACTGAATCTAGACGGGCATCTGTTTCCAGTGTGCAGCGAAAATTCAGAATTGGTTACAATCGCGCAGCAAGATTAGTTGAACAAATGGAACAAAGTGGCGTCGTAAGTGCTGCGGGTCACAATGGTACTCGTGAAGTTTTAGCACCACCGCCACCAAAGGATTAATCAAAATGAGAAGTAAATTAATCAAGTCATACTGCGTATTTGTCGGAATTTTGATGCTTTCGAGTATCAGCGTCGCTCATGGGAACCAAGGCGATAGTCCAGATGCCAGTGAAAATTTAAAACAGAAATTACTATCGTTAAAAACCTTTACTGCTGCATTCGAACAAAAAGTTACTGATGGACAGGGGGAACTAGTGCAAGAATCCTCCGGTCAAATGACATTGAAACAACCCAACTTAATGATTTGGCAGGTGAATTCTCCTGATGAAAACCTGATGGTCGCTGATGGCACAACACTATGGTATTCAGACCCTTTTGTTGAACAAGTAACAGCGATTAACCAAGCCGATTCTGTGTCCAACAACCCCATCGTATTATTGACCAATCCAAGCAATGAGCAGTGGTCAGAATTTACTATTACTTACGCTGATAATGATGTGTACAGTATTATTGCAATATCGCCAGAATCGCAAATTAGCGAATTAAAATTAAAATTTGAAAATAATCAGCTGAGTCAGTTGAGTTTTATCGATCGCCAACAACAAACCAGCCAGTTAACTTTCTCAGATGTAAAACAGAATATTAATATCGGTGATGAACAATTCGTTTTTACCATTCCCGATGGTTTTGATTTGGACGATCAACGCTAAAAATGGAATTGGATTTTAACGATACTCCCTCATTTGAACCTTTAGCGGCCAAAATGCGGCCCAAAACGGTTGACCAATACGTTGGTCAACAACACATTATCGGTCCGAATAAACCGTTACGAAAATCATTAGAGAACGGCAATTGTCATTCAATGATTCTGTGGGGGCCACCAGGTACCGGTAAGACAACGTTAGCCGAGATTATTGCTAGCCATTGTGACGCTCACATTGAACGCATTTCTGCGGTTACCTCAGGGGTCAAAGACATCCGCAGTGCAATTGAAGTCGCCAAGCAGCATGCCGCGGTAAAAAGCAAACGTACCATATTGTTTGTAGACGAGGTCCATCGTTTCAACAAAGCTCAGCAGGATGCGTTTTTGCCTTTTATTGAAGACGGCACTGTGACATTTATTGGTGCGACCACAGAAAACCCTTCTTTTGAACTAAATAATGCGTTGTTGTCTCGTGCCCGAGTCTATGTTCTACAAGCATTAAGTCATCAAGACCTACAACAGGTTATAGAACAGGCTTTGAAAGACAAAGTGAATGGTTTAGGCAATCAAACGATTCAAATTGATGCAGTTGCTCAAAAACGCCTAATAGAATTGGCTGGCGGCGACGCTCGTCGATTGCTCAATTATTTAGAACTAAGCGTGGATTTTGCGCAAGAGGGCATTGTTGATATTGAAACCGTCGCTCAAGCTGTGGGAGAAAAAGTCTCACAATTTGATAAAGGAGGAGATCTATTTTATGACATGTTGTCTGCGTTTCATAAATCCGTTCGAGGATCTTCTGCTGATGGTGCTTTGTATTGGTACGCCAGAATATTAACCGCCGGTGGCGACGCATTAGCAGTAGCAAGGCGACTTTTAGCGATATCCACTGAAGATATTGGCAATGCCGATCCCAGAGCCATGCAGGTTTGCCTAAATGCATGGGATATCTACCATAGGGTGGGTGCAGCGGAAGGCGAAAGAGCCATTGCGCAAGCCACTATTTATTGTGCTTGTGCTGCAAAAAGTAACGCCGTTTACACCGCATTCAAAGCGGCCATGGCTGATGTAAAAGACAAGCCTGATTATCCAGTACCGGCACATTTACGGAATGCTCCTACTAAGATAATGGCTGATTTGGGGTACGGCAAAGATTATCGTTATGCCCACAATGAACCCCACGCATATGCTGCCGGTGAAAATTATTTTCCTGAAGAAATGCCCGATACTGAGTATTATCAACCAGTTGAACGTGGACTTGAGACAAAAATTAAGGCTAAATTACGTTTCCTAAAAGATTTAGATGGTAAACAGTAAAAGGGCAATTAATGACGCACAGTATCGCTATTTATAGTTATATCGCTGCAGGTGGGGCAGTTGGTGCGTGCATGCGCTTTTTTCTTTCACAAATGATGCTGCAATGGTTTGGTAAAGGCTTTCCTTTTGGTACACTGCTGGTCAATGTGGTTGGTTCGTTTTTTCTTGGTTTGGTGTACGCGTTAATTGAACACGGCCAAATAGAAATAGTGTTATGGCGAACTGCAATTGGTATCGGTTTACTCGGTGCTTTTACTACCTTCTCAACGTTCTCTGTGGATACTTTGTTGCTTATGCAGCAAGGGCTTTGGTTGAAAGGGATCTTAAATATCTTTTTAAATATAACCTGTTGCTTGATGGCAGCATGGTTAGGTACGCAATTGGTTAAAGGTTAAGAATTAACAAATGTTAGATCCAAAATACTTACGTAACGATATAAACGCAACCGCCGAAAAATTAAAAAGTCGTGGTTTCACCCTTGATGTAGAAGCATTTAATGCATTGGAAGAACGTCGAAAAGCGTTGCAAATGCATACCCAAGAATTGCAAAACGAGCGTAACGTTCGTTCCAAATCTATTGGTAAAGCGAAAGCATCTGGTCAAGATATCGCTCCGCTGTTAGCTGAAGTGGGAAAATTAGGCGACGATCTTGATGCTGCAAAATCTGAGTTAGCTGAATTGCTAGAAGAAATTGCCGCTTGGTCTCAAGGGATTCCAAACCTGCCTGATGAATCCGTTCCTGTCGGAAGCAATGAAGACCAAAATGTGGAAGTCAGTCGTTGGGGAACACCACGAGAGTTCGATTTTGAGGTGAATGATCACGTAGATGTGGCGGAAAAACTGGCTAAAGGCTTAGACTTTGAAACTGGGGTGAAACTTTCTGGTTCGCGTTTTGTTGTGATGCGTGGACAAATAGCTCGCTTAAACCGAGCGTTAACTCAGTTTATGTTAGATTTGCACACTACTGAGCATGGTTATACTGAAATGTACGTACCATACTTAGTTAACGAAGCAAGTATGTTCGGCACCGGACAATTTCCTAAGTTTAAAGAAGATGCATTTCATACTATGCCGGCCACTGAAGAGGGGCAGGGCTTGTCCCTAATTCCTACCGCAGAGGTGCCTTTAACGAACACCGCTCGCGATGAAATCTTCAGTGCCAATGAATTACCTATAAAGTTAACAGCGCATACTCCGTGTTTTCGAAGTGAAGCGGGTTCATATGGTAGAGATACCAAAGGGTTAATTCGAAATCACCAATTCGATAAAGTTGAAATGGTGCAGTTAGTCAAGGCGGAAGATTCATTTGATGCGTTGGAAGAGTTGACAGGTCACGCTGAGAAAGTGCTGCAATTGCTAGAGTTGCCTTATCGTAAAATGTTGCTGTGTACTGGCGATATGGGATTCGGTTCTTGTAAAACCTATGATTTAGAAGTGTGGTTACCAGCACAGAATACCTATCGTGAAATTTCTTCGTGTTCTAATATGTTGGATTTCCAAGCGCGTAGAATGCAGGCCAGATATCGTAATCCTGAAACTAATAAGCCAGAGTTATTGCATACCCTAAATGGTTCTGGTTTAGCCGTAGGACGAACGCTGGTAGCGATTCTAGAGAATTATCAGCAGCAAGATGGCTCAGTGACCATTCCTAAAGTGTTAATTCCTTATATGAATGGCGTTGAAGTAATCACCGTTAGCTAATAGTTCAGAATGCAGTATGATTCATGCTGCATTCTCTTTTTAGCCAATTTGATTACAAACACTTTGCTGGTTTTGGCAGCCCAGCAATCTTGGTAGCTTGTTTAGCGGGACCTTTAGGAAATAAACGCTGTAAGTAGCGACTATTGCCTTTATCAGGACCATATTCGTTGGCCATGGCTTTTACTAATGCGCGAATGGCAGGGCTGGTGTTAAATTCCAAATAAAAGTTCCGCACAAATGTCACTACTTGCCAGCGATTTTCGTCTAATTCGATATTCTCTTTAGCTGCAATGACTTCGGCTAATTCAGGCTCCCAATCATCTACAGATAATAGGTACCCCATTTTATCAGTGGCAATTTTTTTATTGTTAAACTCGATGTAATGTTCCATTTATTCTACTACCAAGATATTAAGTTATCGTAATCAAGTGTTAAGGCGACAAAACTATTATAGTCAATCATGAGAATTGGAAATTCGTTACACTGGATACCTCTAGCTATGCAGTCAGGTTCAAGGGCATACAGATTTTTTGTGCGCTGCGATAGTTGCTCACAGATAGGAGCTGAATTTAATGCATAGACTGCGTCTTGCATCAATAATATGCCGTCATTAGCATCGATACGTGACAGCGCATTTTCTAGATTAGTATTGGAAAATGGACTTACTGAAAATTTATGTAGGATCATGACAAAGTAATTATGTTATCGGATTTTTGAAGCTGGGCATTTAACTCTGAAGGCGTTAATAGCTGACAACTTACATTTAACTGAGCTTTATCAAGCCCCCGTTTTTCTAAACTTTCTTTACACACAAAAATATTTTCAACATCATAAAACTCAAAAGCACCGAAGCTTTTTGCAAAATGCTTATGCTCTAACTCTCCTGGATTTTGATTTGTAAGTAACTGAAACACGCCATCATCAATAAAGAATACGCTGACGAATTGGCCAAAACTTGCTGATGCTAAAACTAAATCCACCGACTCTTGTCCAGCATTGTTGTTCATTGGTCCGGTTTGATTAATGATTGCCAGAGACTTCAAAATTGAATACTCCTGTCACTTTCATTCAGCATGCTAACTAGCTCGCCAATACCCACGGATTGAAAAGGAGGATTAAGATTGAATAGAGCAGGTGTGTCATTTTGTAGCGCGTCTTGTTCACTTAAAATTCCCCGTCGATTGGCTGCTGTTACACACACTTGTAAAGGAATAGTGTGTTTATCTGCTAATTCACACCATTTAGGGTAAATTGCTAATTCATCAGAAAGCATTGTTTGAAATGAATTGGCAAGCTCTACACCTGATTGGTAAAAGAAAACGCCAGAGATACTATGTCCATCTTCGATCGCGGCTTGAACAAAACGATAGGCACTGTAGCAGTCCTGAGATTCAAGTGGGGAAGAAGTAACTATTATGCAGAAGCTAGCCAAATAAATGATCCCATATTAACGGTGACATTAGTTGCCACATAAAAAAACACCCCAGCAAAGCTGAGGTGTTTTAGCATATCAAAAAATATTAATCGTCGCCGCCAAAAGCACCTAGTAAGTGCAAAATTGACGTGAATAAGTTATAGATGTTTAAGTACATTGAAACAGTCGCGCGAATGTAATTCGTTTCACCACCATTAACAATTCTACTTGTATCAAATAAAATTAGTCCAGACATGATGAACACAATGGCTGCGCTAATGGCTAAACTTAGTACTGGTATACCTAAGAAAAGGTTAGCAAGACTCGCTACTACAGCAACGATTAAACCTACCATCAAAAAACCACCCATAAAGGAAAAATCTTTCTTGGTAGTTAATACATAAGCTGATAAACCAAAAAATACTAACGCAGTAGTACCTAAAGCTTGCATTATTAGTGCTGGGCCACCAGGGAATGCTAAATAATAGTTAAGCATTGGCCCTAAAGAGCCACCTAATAAACCAGTAAAAGCAAAAACAAACAAAATTCCACTTGAGCTGTTTTCAACTTTATTTAAGAAAAATATCATTACCAAAGCTGCCAGACTCATAATCATTGCTGCGCCTTGGCCAAGCCCCATGGCCATTGCTGCGCCTGCACAAACTGCACTAAACGCTAATGTCATTGCTAACAACATGTAAGTATTGCGGAGAACCTTATTGGTTTCCAATACTGACGGGCGAGAACCAACCCTGTCTACATGAACATAACGATCTTGATCCATAAAAAACCTCCAATAGGCATATAAAAGTGAGTGACTTAGCAAATTGCTATAGTATTGTTTAATTAGTCTATTTGTATGGTGTTTGGTTCACTTTTTCAAGTATTATCGTATCAACTCTTTGTAACAAGCCATATATTGTCGAAATAGCGAACAAATCGGACAAAGAAAGAGCGTTTGAATAAAAATTTGCGTTATCCTCTTTACAAGCTGCAAAAAGGTCATTAATATTCGCCCCACTTCGGAAGCGCAGAACAATTTAGCTCTAAAGCAAATAGTTCAATTCGCTAAAGAAGTACAAAATTCGGATAGCTGGCAGAGCTCGGTTTAATGCACCTGACTTGAAATCAGACGTACGGTCAAACGTACCGGGGGTTCGAATCCCTCGCTATCCGCCACATTAAAAAACCCGCACTTGTTGCGGGTTTTTGCTTTTTTGTCCTCGCAGAAATGAAATGCAGGGCTAAAGCCTGCGCCTACAACACACCGTAGCATGGCCTTTAGGCCATGGGTGTTAAATTGGCAATCGCGGGGCTAAAGCCAGCGCTTACAACAAACCGCAGCATGGCCTTTAGGCCATGGATGTTAAATTGCTAATCGCGGGGCTAAAGCCAGCGCCTACAACACACTGTAGCATGGCCTTTAGGCCATGGATGTTAAATTGCTAATCGCGGGGCTAAAGCCAGCGCCTACAACGAACCGTAGCA